>NZ_JVIP01000019.1:0-74118 GCF_001076435.1 Corynebacterium sp. 401_CJEI | reverse complement strand
CAAAAAGTGTGTCTGACTTTCAGCATTACTGCTGATTAGGCTGGGTAAATCGGGCGGATATAAGCATCAAGACCTTATATCCGCCCGATTAGTGTTCAATCCACCGGAATGGCACCCGCATGTGCTAATCGGGGGTTGGTGTGCTTTCCGGGTGAGTAAAAACAGACCACGATGCCCGATATGCGCTGGGCAAATGAAGAAAAACGGAACCACTTCTAAAGGCACAACCAGGTGGCGATGCAAGGACCCGAACTGCGGCAGTTCCACGACACGAACCCGCACCGACCGCACGCAGACCCGCGACTTTAAAGCCTTCGTCTCTTATGCCACCTCCACAGCAACGTTGTCTGAACTCGCCCAGCAACAAGGGGTAAGCCGTTGGACACTTGACCGCCGATTCAAACCGTTCTGGCTCATCGACATCCCCAACGACGGTGACCCACAGCGCATCTACGACCAGATCTTCATCGACGGTACCTACACCGCCGCCGGATGCTTGCTCGTCGCAGCCAGCCACGACCACGTCATCGCATGGCACTGGACCAAACACGAAACCGCCCACGCCTACACGCAGCTACTCCGCAAAATCGCTGAGCCGCTCTGCGTCGTCCTCGACGGCGGACAAGGCGCACTTACTGCGATTAAAGCCTGCTGGCCGAACGCGATAATCCAACGATGCCTCGTCCATGCGCAACGCGTCATCCGCCGCTACACCACATCACGACCACGCACCGACGCCGGCAAAGCCATCTACGCCCTGGCGTTGAAACTGACCCGTATCACCACACTCGACCAGGCACGGGAGTGGACGCTGCGTCTGCACGACTTCGGACAGGTATTCAAAGCATTCCTCAACGAGAAAACGCCCGTGTCAAAAGAGCGCCGCACACTCAACAACCAGTGGGAATGGACCCATCTGCGAGTTCGCAAGGCATACAACTCCCTGCTGCACCTCTCACGGAAAGGATGGCTGTTTACCTACCTGCAGCCACCACCGAATGCGCTTGAGCCTCAACGCTGGGCTTCAACGACAAACAGTCTGGAAGGCGGCATCAACGCCGGGCTCAAACGCATCGCCGACGCGCATCGCGGCAGGTCCGGGGAACGCCAACGAAAAATGCTCGAGTGGTACCTGCACTCGAAAACGCAACTGCCTGACGACCCATTAAAGATCGCCAGGCAGTGCAATTTCGGCCAAGATCAACTCGCCAAAGTCAACGATCTTGTCGAAGAAGACCACAACAAAGCCGACCATGAAACAGGCCGACCAGCCTTCTACGACAACGCTATCCCAACCGAGTACGAACACTCGATAGGAATCAGAAAAGGCCCCATGAAGTAACAAACGGTGTGCCCGCCCCGCAACACGCCGAGCGGACACACTTTTTGCTACTTAACCCCCCGTTGAGGTATCCGCTGGAGGCTTAAAAAACTCCACCCCGTCCCTCGGTGCAATACCGAGTTGTGCTGGAGTGGAGTGAGATGTCTTAGCCGGTGATGGCTAAGACTGCTGCAACTAAGGGCAACTTAGCTGTTCGGACGCTTGCCGTGGTTAGCCTTGTTCTTACGGCGGTCCTTGCGCTTACGGCCACGCTTGCTCATAGCTGGGCTCTCTTTCTATCGGGTTAAACAGGTATCAACCGGTATAGATTACACGGTACGAGGGTAAGTCCTTTAATTAGACCGTGGTGCTGGTGCGAGTGCGACGGGTGCGGCCGCGGTTGCGACGGCGCTTCAGTGCGCGACGCTCATCCTCGCTCATGCCGCCCCAGACACCTGCATCCTGGCCGGTCTCAAGTGCCCAGGCCAGGCACTGAGCAGTAACGGGGCAACGGTTGCAAACGACCTTGGCCTTAGCAATCTGGGCGAGGGCCGGGCCGGAGTTACCGACCGGGAAGAACAGCTCCGGATCCTCTTCACGACAAACGGCCTTGTGACGCCAATCCATGACAAACTCCTAAAACATTACGAGCCCCGGGTGAGGGCAGGGTTAAATTTCCTTGCGGGAAGGCAGCTCCGGAAATGGATTTCGTCAGACACGACAAATCGCCGTATCTCAACGAAGGTTGGGGTTCATTCCCGGTTGCCCAGGGGTATTAGGCATCTTGGGAGGGGCCACCTGTTCCATCGCCTATACGACGTGAAAGGTAGTGGGGACTCACCAAAGAGTTTGCGCCTAAAAAGGCGAGACTTGCATGGTTACACAACCAGTGAACTGCGTGCCTGTCTCGCTGACGATTTACATGTTTTCACGACTGGGACGGTTCGTAAAGAGCAAAATGAATAAAAGTGCCAAACCTCACAGAAAAGTGAAGTTTTGGTTAAAACGCCAGGTCAAAACTAGCCCTTTGTGGGGGGTAAAATTAGTTTTGGTAATTGCAGTAGTGAGGGTGTATGGCGCATTTTTGTTGGCTTGTCAGTAAACAGTTGCAGTTTAAGCCGGGTTTGCCTCGGTCTTTTGGCTAGTACTGAACAGTCGGCGTGTGCGATCCATGACCTTTTTGGTCACCACAACGAGCAAGCGCTCGTCCACGGGGCGGGTAGCGACTTTCTTGGTGAACTGGTCCTCGGTGTAATCGTCGGCACGCGCCACAAAATTGATAGCGCCTTGCTTAACACGGATGTTGAGGGACTCACACTGATTGATGTACTCGCCGTCCAACTGGAGACGAAGTGGGGCAGTAGCGGTGAGCTCGATGTGCTGGGCGTTGTCGACGCGTCGTTCGCGGGCTTCGACGTGGAAGGGGGAACGCAGTCGGGTGAAGAAACCGGCCAAATTGGCTGCGGCGACAAGTCCCGTCACTCCCCTCAGGGAAGTGAAGCCATAAAAGCCCAGGCCTCTGCGTAGGGACACAGTGGGGTTGGTGACGATGGGGAGGTCGCCGAGGAATGTCCAGGGATTGGAGTTGGACACCACGGCCATTGCGAGATCACGGCCAAACTCCGTGCCGTCGATAGTTGCGGTGATTTGTGGCGGGCTTTTGCGCAACTGATTCCATGCGGTGAAAATTGCCGGCAAATAGCGCACGGCTTTGGCGCGGGTACCGTTTTGTCGGAGCTGTTCCATGGTGGAAATGACTTCCGCATCGATGCCGATACCGGCATTGACCACGAAGCATCGCTCCGCTGCATGTCCAACGCTGATAGTGCTGCGGGTTCGGGAGCGCAGCAGACTTGCGATGTACCACGCGGCATCTACGGGGTCGCGGGGAATACCCAACGCACCTGCCAAAACGTTGGCGCTGCCGGTGGGAATTGTCGCGATGGCAGGCAGGTCAGTGGCAGACAGTGCGGAGAATGGGTTGGAGTTCATGAGCCCATTGACAATCTCGTTAATGGTTCCGTCGCCGCCGAGAGAAATAATGACGTCGTAATCGCGAACCGTTTTACCCGCCACCATTTCCGCAGCATGGCCAGGGTAGGCGGTAAACATGGATGTCAAGCGAATCCCCTCGACCGAGCGAAGCGCCCGCACAACGCCGGGCATACGTCGAGCAGTGTTACTGGTCGAATTCGGATTGGAGATTAGCAACGCACGCACAGGCACCAAGAATAGTGCATGAGCAGACTTGTGATGGGCGCATTAGCCGGTATGCCTCCAGGGTGTATTCATCGGTTCGCACCGGGCTAACATGTAGGGCGTGAGTAACCAGAAAAACAGCAGCAATGCGCCCAAATCGCGTACTACCGACCAGCTTGCGGCAGCCGACGGGCCGATTGCCGCACCTCAGGTTGTTATGGTCGGTGCGTGGATTGGTGTCGCCGAATGTGCCCTCGGTCTGGGCTACGGGATCTTCCTTCTCATTCGTGATTTGATGGGGTACCGCGACGAGGCCGCGGTCATTTCCGGTTGGGGTACCGCGCTGTGGTTCCTTCTCATTTTCGGCGCTGTTCTCGCTGGTGCGATTATGTTGCTGCGTGGCGCCCGATGGGGGCGCGGGCCGATTATTATGCTCAACCTCTGCTTGCTGGGCGTGGCCTATTACATGTTCCGCTCGAGCGCTTTTCTGCTCGCTCTACCGACGGCGGCAGCTTCAATTGCTGCGCTGGCCTGTATGTTTAGTCCGAAGGCGATTGATTGGGCTGCCCGCTCTTTCTAAGCTTCGATGGCGAACGCGTCGACTGACTCACCGCGCTGAACTAGTAGCGTGTCACCGACAACCGCAAGGCGCACGGGCACTTCCGGCTTGTCCGCATTATTTGCTTGAGTGGACTTCGCAGCTGCAGGCAACGGGAGTGTGCCGATAATCTCCAGAGTCTTGGCATTCAATACCGCGACTCCGTCAGTGACTGGCATGAAAACATGCTCACCCCATGGAGCTGGGGTTCCTGTGGCCTCAGGAAACTCGAAATCCGGCGCCAGGGTGCTCGGGCGGAAGCCCAGTAAACCACGCGGCGACCACCACGTCATGTGATGGGGAAGATCCGTCGTAAAAGGCGCACGCGGGGCATCGCCGTCGGAGTTAGCTTCCGCCGGTGCTGGGCGCAGGGTAGTCTCATCCAGCGCCAATTCAGTCAGCATCGTGCCGTCCATACGAAAAACTCGGATGCGATTGTCTGACAGTACCGCCGCCGTGTCCTGGCCAATCGATACCAGCGACATATCTGCAGTTGCCGGACCAAGGTCAATATCGCTCTTGACCTCCGGCTTCCGAGATTCCTCCGGATTTGCCGCCTGCATGACCAGGCGTCCGTGACCATCGCAGTTGTTTACGAGGGCCAGCAGCTCCACGCGCGTGAGCGCACTGATAATCGAACACTCCGGATGCGGCTGCATCTTCGGTTCTGGAGACGCTGGAATCTTGCCGTACTCGACTACTCGGACCAGGTCAGAGCGCCACAGCTCCAGGAATCCAGAGTCGTAGACACCCGCGTATGAGTTCGAGCGCACGGCGGCAGGGCTGTCAGCCGCAATCGATTTACGGGTCGCGACATACTGCCCCGAGTCGGGCTTGAGTGCAACGGTCTCACCGCAGCCAGCTGCCCCACGAAAAGTCGCGAAAACTTGGCCATCACTGCCCGAGAGCGCACAAAGCGGAATATCTCGTCGATAGTGCCAGCGCTCCGTGCCGTCGTTAAGCGAGATAGCACGCACGCCCCGGTCCTCAGCAACGATGAGGGAGTTGTCCATCACCAGTGGCGCCGGGGAGATGGTGTGCGTGCTTGTGCTTGCCGACGATTCGGTGGACCACACCGGCCGGAGAGTATGTGGCATTGCCTCCGGATCGTTCGCGGCCGGGGCTTGCGCTGTGCTGCTCGTCGGTGCCGTGGATTCAGTGCGATCGACCTTACGAGCCGGAGAAGCGACCCATGTCCAACCGACGACTAGCACTACGGCGATGATGAGAACTACTGATGCGATTCGATTGCGGCGCAGTCGGGTCTCTGCAGTGGTGGGCTCAGCGTTGGCTTGTGGTGACTGCAGCACGGTTGGAATGTCCTGTCGACGAGTGGTCGTGGCGAGAGGTGAGGTGGGGAGTTGGCACGCGCAGCGGCCTAGCTGCGACGATGAGAATTGGAGTGGCCGTCCCGCTTTGAGCTTCGTCCTTGGCCGCGATTGCGATGATGAGACTGTGAGCGGTTGTTTCGCGGGCCTCTTCCGCCACGCCCGCGAGGTGGCCGGGAACCCAATACCGGGCGGGCTGGCCCGACCTTCTCATCGATCCCCTCGGGGATGTCTAGAGCTTCGGCGAGCTCGGGGGAGGTGGAAAACCACGTCGGAATCTCGGCCATGTCCAGGTCGAGAGCATCTGAAATAGCCTTCCACTTTGTGGTTTCATCCCAGCCGACGAGCGTAACGGCGACACCGCTGTGTCCCGCGCGGCCGGTGCGGCCGATGCGGTGGACATAGGTCATTTCGTCATCGGGCACCTGGTGGTTGATGACGTGGGTGACATCGTCGATATCGATACCGCGAGCCGCGACATCGGTTGCGACCAGGACGTCGACGTCGCCATTGCGGAACGCCGTCAGCGAGCGCTCACGTGCAGGCTGGCCCATATCGCCGTGGACGGCGGTGACCAGGAAGCCGCGCTCGCCGAGCTGCTCAGCAACCGAGGCGGCGCCGCGCTTCGTGCGAGCAAAAATGATGGTGCGACCACGATCGTTGGCTTGCAGGATGCGGGCAATGACCGAGACCTTATCCATCTGGTGCGATTGGAAAACAATCTGTTTAGTGGTCTCGTGGACTGTGGCCTCTTCCTCGCCTGATTCGGCGCGGATGTGCACCGGGCGATTCATAAAGGTACGTGCGAGAGTCAGAATTGGGCCCGGCATTGTTGCCGAGAAGAGCATGGTCTGACGTTCATCTGGCACCGCAGCCAGAATCTTCTCGATGTCCGGCAGGAAGCCCAAGTCGAGCATCTCATCGGCCTCGTCGAGAACCAAAATCTTTACGCCTGACAGCTCTAGATTATTGCGCTGGTAAAGATCGATGAGACGGCCCGGAGTGCCGACGATGATGTCCACGCCGCGGTCTAGCTGTTCAATCTGTTCCTCATAGGGGCGGCCACCGTAAATGGTGCATACACGCAGATTGGTTGAGTGCGCAGCGCGGGCTAAGTCCTCGCCGACCTGCACGCACAGCTCACGGGTGGGAACGACGATGATTGCGCGGGCAGTGCCATCCGGTTCTGGAATGCGGGCGTCATCAAAGACGCGGTCAATGAGGGGGACACCAAACCCAAGGGTTTTTCCCATGCCAGTACGGGCTTGGCCGATGATGTCCGTGCCGTCGAGCGCCAAGGGCAGCGTCAGTTCCTGGATGGCAAATGTGCGGTTGATTCCTTCGTCGGCGAGTGCGTCGCAGATTTCCGCGGCGACCCCCAATTCGACGAATGTCGGGGACTGGGACTCTGCCACGGCGACTCCTTTGCTGTTTGTAACCTCACGTGACACGACGGCTTAATCGGTCTCTCTAATCCTAGCCGCTTTGGGAATGGTTATGATGTCACCTATGGACATCACTATTGGATTTGCAGACAATACGCGTGAGCTGAGCATTGAAAACGTCGCTGGTGGCGAGGAGGTCAAGGCTGCGATCTCCCAGAAGCTGGCTGCTGGCGAAGGTGTGATTGAGATCAGTGACGGCGCTGGTCAGGAGTACCTGATTAATGCTGCCAAGGTCGCCTACGTCCGTACCGGTAATAACGCAGACCGTAAGGTTGGCTTCTTCGCCTAATGACGCAAGAACCCTTTCTCGTACGCATTGCAAGGAGTTGGGGGTGGCGAGCCTATGCCATCCCCGTACTTGTGGTGCTCACAGTCATCATTCTCTTCGACATCTTCACTGCTGAAGATGATTCTCCAGGTTCCGGCAATGGCACTGTCACCTCGCAGAGTGGTAACAGTCGCCCTGGTCCGGTGCCCGGTGAGGGGTACGGTGATGGTTACGAGGGAGGACAGTTGCCACCTGGTCCGGCCTTTGCCACGGAACCCTCGGGAAATTTTAAAGATGTCACCGTGGCGCATCCCCGTGTCGGGGAGGGGCGCCGCAATGCGATCAGGTATTCCGTGGAAATTGAAGACAACATTGATGTTCCTTCAATTGGTGGCGAGCGCGCCTTTGCGGAGACGGTGAACTCGATTCTGGCCGATCCACGTGGCTGGACAGCTAATCCAGATTTTTCTTTCGAGGCAGTGCCTCGCGATCAGGATCCGACGATTGTCGTGCAGCTTTCCGCGACTGGAACCGCACATCAGCTGTGCGGAAACACCTTGGGAATGGAGACCTCCTGTTACCTGTCTGGGCAGCGGGAAGGTGAGCCTGGGCGCGTGGTCGTCAGTATCGCCCGGTGGGTTCGAGGTGCCCTGCCTTTTGAGGGGGACCTGGGATTGTATCGCCAATACCTTATTAATCACGAGGTTGGGCACGGACTTGGGTACGCGGTTCACGAGCCCTGCCCGAGGGATGGCGGTATCGCGCCAATCATGATGCAGCAGACCCTGAGCGTGTCGAACGATGAACTGCATGAAATCGACAGCAGCGAGGTCTATCAGACCGATGGCAAGACGTGTTCTGTCAACGGCTGGCCGTATCCATTTGGGGCGGACGACGATACGGCCGCACCGACTCAGAAAGCAAGGTAGTAGCAGATTATGATCGCCACTCCTCCCGACCGTGTTTTAGAGGCCTTTGGTGCCGAGGGCGAGCCGCATCGTGCCGGGCGAGCTTGGGACAATGGCTGGGTCTACGACGATTCCATTGTCCTTTCGCCGGTACATAATTCGGCGCAGGCGCTGTGGTCTGCAAAGGTTCGCAGTGCGCTAGATGTCGATGGCGTCCGAGTGGCGAAATCTGTGCGTACCAGTGACGGCCGCTTGGTTATTGCTGGGTGGCAGGCTCGTCATTTCATCCCGGGGGGATTCGCGCCACGTGCCGATGAAACCATTGTGGCCGCTGGTCGCGTGGAAGAGTCGCTTGCCAGTATTGAACGGCCACAGTTTCTCCTTGATAAGGAGCCCGATTACTTCGTCATGTGTAATCGCGCAGCTTGGGACTCTGACCCAATCGGCATCCTCGAGCAGCTTCTCGACGCGGATAGCGTCCCCCGCGCCGATTGTGCCGAGGCTCTCACGATCTCCGGTGATCTTCTCCAGCTGCGGGCAGAGATGGTTGTGCCAACGGAGCTTCTGCAGGTCTGTCACGCAGACCTCGTCGGCACGCTGCTTTACGACGGCACGGCCGCCCCGGTTCTCACCGATATCGTGCCAGCGTGGCATGTCCGTGGTTGGACAGCTGCCTTGGCGGCAGTGGATTGCCTGTCCATGATGGGGGCTGATGAGGAGCTACTGCGGCGCTTCGATCACCTGCCGGATTTCGGTCAGTTGCTCGTTCGTGCGATGTGTTATCGACTTTTTGTCCACGCTGTTAGTCCAGAATCGCAGCCGAGTGCGTATCGCGGTCTGTTCCGCGCGGCTTCGCTAGTTCGCGCGTTTGTGTCTAAGTAACGCCGGGCAGTATTTACGGGAGTTTTTGGGGCGGGGGTATTTTTCTCCTTATTTCGAATGGGTGTTCGAGTATCGGTCCGGAGGTTGTGCCACAATGGTGCACATGAACGTAGATGGAATGCCGAAGGTTCGGTTCGTCCAGGAGGAACCTCCTCGTCGTCGGCAGTGGTTGGGTACTGCGGTAGAGGCGCTTTTCCCTTCCCATAATCAGGCGCTCGTGGTAGAGAACAAGCTTGTAAACCAGTCTGTTGTGCGCGTTTTAGGCGGCCCAGGGACTGGAAAGAGTTCGCTGCTGGCAGATCTCGCGGTGGACTACATGCAGGCGGGCATTCCGGCGGACAGCATTTTGGTGGTGTCACAGTCAAAAGAGGCCGCTGCGGAATTGAGGCGGGATATTGACAGGCGTTTTTCCTCTGAACTGGGGGAAGGTGGTTCGGTCGGGGCAGGTCAAGGTGGCATGGTGCGTGCCGTGCATTCGCTTGCCTATGCAGTAGTACGTGATGCCGCTGTCAGTCGGGGAGAGCCTGAACCATCGTTGACCACTGGTGCACGCCAAGATGCTGTCGTGCGGCAACTTTTGGCCGGTCATGCGGAAGATGGTGGTGCGTATTGGCCAGAGCGGTTGCGCCCGGCTCTTCCGTTAGTCGGTTTTTCCCGTGCGGTTCGTGACTTTCTGCTGCGTGCAGCTGAGCGGGGGATTGACGCCCCGAGGCTTCAGCAGCTCGGCGTGGACTATGGCATTGAGTCGTGGTGTGCGGCTGGCAAGTTTATGGCGGAGTATCAGCAGACTATGCGGTTGGCGTGGGAGCCCAGCCTGAACGCTGCAGAGATTGTCTCTGCGGCATTGATGGAGCTGGATACAGACGCGCAAGCACTGGCTCGGTGGGGAAAGTCGGTGGTGCTGGTCGATGATGCTGAACACCTATCCCCGGAAGCTGCGCGTCTTGTGGATCGGTTTGTGTCGCAGGCGGCCGTAGCCGTCATTACTGGTGATGAAGATCAATCGGTATTCCATTTCCGCGGTGCTAATAATGACTATCTCCGGAGGACTGGTGAGGCCGAGTGCAAGGCAATCCACTTGCAGCAGTCTTACCGCTGTAACGCTGATATCGCGGATTTAGTCAACGCAGTTTCTCAGCGCTTGCCTAAGGCTCCTGCATACCGTGGCATTGTCGGTTCAGTTGGAGCACAGGAAGCTCGTGAATCCGAAGTTGGAAACAACAGCGATACCGTCGCAGCGGAAAACTCGTACGCAGCTAAAAGTGCAGTAAAAATAGCTATTCATCCTTCTGAACGTGCACAGCGAGCCACAGTCGCGGACTACTTCCGGCGCCTTCATATTGACGAGGGAGTGGCATGGAAGGATATGGCGGTCATCGTCCGGTCCGGTGCAGGGGAGTCCTCTCTGTTCCGTGCGTTGTCGCGTGCGGGTGTGCCTGTGCAGATTGACCCAACGGACATCGTGCTAAGTCATCAGCGATTGGTGCGAGCGCTGATGGTGGCGTTGCGGGCAACTATGAACCAGCTCGATGACGTGGAGTGGGACGAGTTCCTCTCCGGCCCATTGGTCAACATGGATCCGATTGTCAAAGAGCGTCTGCTGCGCGGAATCCGAAAGGCCGACCTGTTCGGCGGGGCCGCGATGACTCAGCTCATCGGAATCTTGAAGGCAGAGGGACTCACAGCTGAACATCTGGAGCTTATTGAGTCTCTGTCGCAGCGTGAACGTCAGGCGCTGCAGGTGCCGCTGGATCTGTTGAGCGCAGCTCGTGAAGCGTTGCGCGATGGTGTGGAAGCAACTTTGTGGGCAATTTGGCAGTCCACTGGTTTGGCAGACCATCTGGTGGCGGCATCGTTGCGCGGCGGTACAGCTGGCGCATCGGCTGACCGCGATTTGGATGCTGTGATGGCACTGTTCGACTTTGCTGGTGACCGTGTGGAGCTGAATCCAAAACTGACGGTTGACGGTTTTATCGCTTCTGTGGAAGAGCAGGAGCTGCCCATCGGCGCACGTGACCGTAGCGGGGTAGAGCGCGATGCCGTGCGCATTCTCTCAGCCCATGCGGCTCTGGGCAGGCAGTGGAAAGCAGTAGCAGTTGTCGGAGTCCAGGAAGGCCAGTGGCCCAGCCTCGGTGTGACTGGCTCGGTGATGAAGCAGAACGAGTTCATCGGTCTCGTTGATCACGGAATTGAGCCGCGGGAGTACATCAATTCCATGGCGGATGCGCTGGCGGAGGAACGTCGTTTGCTGCACGTCGCGGTATCACGGGCGAGCGACAGGGTACTGCTGACCGCAGTCGATTCTCCTGACGATGTTGGAGTTCCCAGTCCGTTTATTATCGAGCTCGTTGAAAAGCTCGGTAATTCGGTGACGGAGCTGGTGAAACAGTCGGAAGCATCGTCGTCTGCGAACGGAGTCGGGGCTACGGCTAATGAAGCAAACGCCGGCAATCCGGATGTTGCAGAGGCAGAAGATGTCGCATGGGCCGGTGAAGGCCTGCCACGGGTGCTCTCTGTGGAGTCACTGCTGGCAGAACTGCGTGCAGCCGTTGTGGACGATGCGGAGACTGAGACGCGGCGTCGACAAGCTGCACGTCAACTCGCGCGATTGGCGCAGGTTGAGGTTGCTGGCGCACATCCAGACACCTGGTGGGGGCTCCGTGCACCGTCGACTTCGAAGCCGGTAAATGACAAGAAGCCGATGAGGATCAATCCCTCCAAGGTGGAAGCAACCCTGAGTTGTCCGTTGAAGGCCATGTTGGATAAATCAGCACCGACATCGGCCATGTATCTGGGCTCTCTACTGCATCAGGCGGTAGAAGCAGTCGCGAAGGGAGTGACTGTGCCTGAGGCTCAGTCTGAGATCCGGCGTGTTTTTGGGGACCTGTCCGATGATCCGGAGTGGCGTAAGCGTACTGAGGAAGAGACCTGGTTGACCGGGCTGGAGGATTGGCAGCGGTGGATTGAGACTAAGAAAGATATCGGAACCGAGGTCCCAGTAAATGTCAACATCAACGATGACATCGTGATTGTCGGACGAATCGACCGGTTGATTGAAGACGCTGATGGTGCAGTTCAAATCGTCGATATTAAAACCGGTAAGACAGCGCCCTCCGGTAAAGAAGTAGAAGGACACGCACAGCTAGCTACATATCAACTAGCGCTGTCGAAGGGGAAGCTCGTTGAAAGCGGAGATGGGCTCGCTGTGGACAACGGCGAAGGCATTGAACAATCTGGGGCATACCTGGTATTTCCGCGAAAGTCACACAATAAGACCATTATCACTAGCCGCGAACAGTCAAAGCTCACGGAAGACAAGTTGGCTGACTGGGAGCGTCGCGTGGAGCAGGTAGCACGTGCGACGTCTGGCCCGCGTGCCTTGGCGCTCGCTGGTGATCATTGCAAGTTCTGCACGCTTTCGAAGGCGTGCCCGGCAGCAGAAGGGAATCGGTAGTCATGTCGGAGGAACGAACCATCATTGATCCCGTCACCCTGTCGGAGATGATGGGGCAGGACTTTCCGCCCACCCCGCAACAAGCGGCGGTAATCGGTGCACCGATGGAACCAATGCTTGTTGTCGCCGGTGCCGGTGCTGGTAAAACAGCGACAATGGCTGCCCGTGTTGTGTGGTTGGTCGCCAACGGCTTTATCCGCCCAGAAGAAGTTCTAGGTTTGACCTTCACCAGGAAGGCAGCGCGCGAGCTCGGCGTCCGTATCCGCCAACAGCTGAATGCGCTTGCTTCCTCCGCTGCATTTCGTGCACAAGCTTCACCAGAGGTATTAGCAAGCCTCGAGGTCATTGCCCCAACCACGCTTACTTACGATGCTTATGCCTCTGAAGTCGTGAGCAATTATGGTCTTTTGCTGCCGACGGAGCCGGGGGTCACCATTATGGATGGCGCGACGCAGTGGCAGTTGGCCTGGGAAACAGCTCGCAATGTGACCGAAATTGATGTCGATATTGCGCCATCAACGCTGGCCAGTCGCATTATTGAGCTGGGGTCGAACATCGACTCAAACTTATCTACCCCGCAGGCGATTCGCGAGGAAACCGAAGCGTTCATCAGCAATATTGAGCAGACCCCGCAGAAGGGTAAACGCGAGGGACTAATTGGCGATCTACAGGGCATCGTCGATAAGCAGCGGGAGAGATTAGAGATTTTGCCGCTGGTAGAGCAGGTTCGAGCTCGGTGCAATGAAGAAAATGTCGCCACCTTCGGTATGCAGATGGCTCGGGCGGCCCGGCTAGCCACCGACTTCGCGGAAGTCGGGGAGGAGGAGCGGCGTCGCTTTAAGATCATCATGCTCGACGAGTACCAGGACACGTCGCACACACAGCGGCTGTTCCTGCGTGCGCTGTTCTCCGGTGGTTGTGTCACCGCTGTCGGCGATCCGATGCAGGCAATTTATGGCTGGCGAGGAGCAACGGCCGAAAACCTTGTGCAGTTTGTCAATGATTTTCCGCGGTCGGATGGGCAGCCAGCGGAGAAAAAGCAACTGACCATTTCTTGGCGAAACCCGCAGTCAGTGCTGCAGCTTGCTAACGCAGTCTCCGACCGTGCTTTTGCGGGGCAGGCTCGTACGGTAGAGGCACTGGATGCAGGGCCAAAAGCAGGCCAGGGCGAGGTGCAGCTTGCTTTCACTGCAACCGGTGAGGAAGAAGTTGCATACATCGCAGATTGCATGGAGACGCAATTACGCGAATGTGAAGCAGCTGGCAACAAGCTCGATGCCGCCATCCTGGTTCGGACAAATGCTGAATCGGCTGTCTATTTAGATGCACTGTCTGAGCGGGGTGTGCCTGCAATCATTGTGGGACTCGCTGGATTGCTGCACTTGCCCGAGGTCATGGATATCACCTCGGTGATGAAGATATTGGTCGACCCCAGTTCAGACCAGGATGCTCTGCGTCTGCTACTCAGCCCACAGTTCAATTTGGGTGCCGCGGACGTGGAGGCACTTCGCACTCGTGTAGATCAGCTGGCAATCGCAGGAAAGGACGAGTTGGCCCGCAAGAAGGGCAACGTCGAAGAGACTTCAGACTCCTCACCGCTTTCCCAGCTCGCTCGCCAGTATGACAAGCTCGTGGAAGATGCCGAAGCAGCATCGTCCGCGGTGGGGCTGGGGCACGCCATCGCCGACCCGGATATTCGTTTTTACGACGGCACCCCGCTGGCGCGCGGCAGTGTGGAAAAAAATGGGCGGTTGGTCTGTAGCGAGTCACTGAACTACACAGATGAAGCAATGGTGCGCATCGCACAGTTGGGTGCAAGCCTACGAAAACTACGCCGGTTCTCGCTGAATAAGCCTCTGCCGGAACTGGTCGAGGACATCGCTACTGAGTTTGGAATTCGCGTAGAAGCAGCGGCTGGACAGTACGGTTCTGCTACCGCGATAACCAGGCCGACAACCGCACATCTGGATAGGTTTGTCGATATCGCTGCGACGTATTCTCAAAATATCTCGGACGATGTGACAGGGTTTTTGAACTATCTGGAATTCGCTGTCGAACACGATGATGGCTTGGAACGGGCACCTATGAACATGCCGGAAAACTGTGTCCAAATCATGACTATGCACAAGTCAAAGGGCTTGGAGTGGGAAACGGTTGCTGTTCCGGGCATCACCACTAGCAAGTTCGACAGAGTTGATTTGTCATCGTGGCTGACCAATTCAGTTCAGCTTCCTCCTGGCGCAATTACTCAAGTGGATCCGCTAACGGCTAGTGCAGAAACAACAGAGGATGCAACGCAGCTTGCAGCAGGCGATTGGGCTCCTGTCGCTGATTCTGTCGACAGCAACGCCCCCGAACTGGACATATCAGGCACCGATAACCAGACCGACCTCAACAAGGTGATCAAAGCCTACAAGGAAGAGCTGCGAGAAGTGGAGAGGGAAGAAAAACAGCGCCTCTTCTACGTTGCCATGACTCGCTCCGCGAAAAAGCTCATTGTCACTGCAAGCAGGCGGCCTAATCCGAGCTTGAAGAAACCCACCGACGTGTCGGCGGACTTCGCAGCCATCGCCACTCAATTCAGTGACTATGTGGTGTCGTGGACAGATGGGGAGGACCCTGAGGTAGAGGACACTGAAGTCGATTTGGACTGCGACACTGCGGTTGATGGGGTGGTCTGGCCCGTCGATACCCTGGGCAACCGCCGAGATAGTGTGCAGCGAGCAGCCGAAAGCGTCATGCGCTACATGGGCGAAGACCAGGATGAGCGCCCCATTGCAGGTGACCTGTCTGAGGTATGGGAAACGGAAACGACCATTCTCGTGGATGAAATCCTTCGAGCTAAGGCCGCGGAGATTCATCTACCAATGCCGACAAGCATGTCCACTAGCGAATACCAAGCGATGATTGCGGATCCGGTCGCGTTTGCTCGTCGGAAAGCACGCCCGGTGCCGTTTAAGCCAAACCGATTCGCGCGCCGAGGTACGGCATTCCACGCTTGGTTGGAGAATCGCTTCGGTGCACACAGTCTGCTGGACGATGAGGATCTCTTCGGGGATCAACTGGATGACTTCCTCGGCACAGAACAAGTCGCGTCCGAACGCGAACTGGAGAAATTGAAGGCGAACTTCGAGGCATCTGTGTGGGCTGACCGCACGCCAACGCATGTAGAGGTGCCGTTTGAAATTGCCATCGGGCAGAGGCGGGTCGTCGGCCGAATCGACGCGGTGTTTAACGACAACGGGAAGTGGAGCGTCATTGACTGGAAGACAGGCCAGATGCCGCGCGGAAAGGAAAGGGAAGTAGCGGCGCTACAGCTGGCGATTTACCGCCTGGCGTGGTCGGATAGGCTGCGCGAGATGGGAATGGAAACTGCCCCCGAAGACATTGAAGCCGGGTTCTTCTACGTTTCGGCAGGACGGACGCTAATACCAGATGAAGCGCTACTGCCAAGCAGGATAGAGTTAGACAGGAAAATGCGCGAGCTGATTGGATAATCATCTACGTATGTAACTGCCGCGTGGCCGTGGCCAGTTATCCAGGTGAAAGCAGCAGTTTGTATGCGCTATTTTTCACCGGGAGGAGTTTTCATGAAAGGCAGGCGAGGAGCGGTTGCGTAATCCAATTCGGAAATCTTCGGGATACGAAACCGGGCTCAATGATCTTCCCGGGCATGCACTGCTGGGAGTCATTGGCCTGCCTGAGTCCGCGCCGAAGAATCCTTGGCGGCTAATCATACGTCGTTTGAACTACGCCGTATTTTTGCTGCTGATTGCATCCGTCGTGGTCTACTACGACCGCAACGGATATACGGAGCCTCTCACCTTCATCGATGCGGTGTATTACTCGGCTGTCAGCCTGTCGACGACGGGTTACGGTGACATCACGCCGGTGACACAGAGGGCTCGATTACTCAATATTTTGATCATTACGCCACTGCGCGTGGCCTTCCTTGCTCTCTTGGTCGGTACTACTCTGACCGTTTTGACCCAAGAATCTCGGAAAACCCTGCAAATTCAGCGCTGGAGGAGACAGTTGCGCAACCACACCGTCGTTATCGGATACGGCACCAAGGGTCGTTCTGCCATTGCAGCTCTTCTCGCGGACGGCGTAGATCCGGCAGAAATCGTTGTTATTGATACGGACAAGGAAGCACTCGATCACGCTTCGAATCAAGGCTTGGCGACGGTGCATGGGTCGGCTACCAAATCCGATGTGCTGAAGTTAGCTGGTATTCAGCGTGCCCGCTCTATAGTCGTTGCACCGAACAAAGATGACACAGCGGTGCTGGTCACGTTGTCGGTCCGTGAGTTGGCGCCGGGTGCCTCAATTGTGGCCTCGGTGCGTGAATCAGAAAACCGCCACTTGTTGACGCAGTCAGGTGCAGACCAAGTGGTTATTTCTTCTGAAACCGCCGGCCGAATGCTGGGGCTGGCCACGGTGACTCCTTCGGTGGTTGAGATGATGGAAGACCTCCTGAGCCCGGATGAAGGATTCTCTGTTGCAGAGAGGCTGGTCACCGAAGAGGAAATCGGTGCCAGCCCACGGCACCTCGCGGATATTGCACTCGGCGTGGTGCGCTCGGGTGAGCTGTACCGAATTGATTCACCGGAGTGTGAGTCGGTGGAGCCAGGCGACCGGCTGCTGTACGTCCGCCGTGTCTACAGCAATGACGAATAGCACTCGACCAGTTTAAAAATGGGGTCTAACAACTTTTGACTTACTCAGAGGCGGATGTGAACAAGCCGGATTATCTAGCTGGGCTGGATCCAGACCAGCGCGAGGCAGCAACGGCTCCGATGGGGCCGGTGTGCATTCTTGCTGGAGCCGGTACAGGTAAGACCCGAACAATTACTCATCGCATCAAGTACCTCATTGACCAGGGGTTTGTGCAGCCGCAGAAGGTATTAGCGGTGACATTTACCTCGCGTGCAGCAGGGGAGATGCGCGACCGCCTGGCAAAGATGGGAACGCCTGGAGTCCAGGCGCGTACTTTCCACTCGGCAGCTCTTCGCCAGCTGCGCTACTTCTGGCCCCAAGTCGCCGGTGATATGCCCTGGCAGCTGTTGGATGACAAGAAATTCCGTGTCGTCGCCCAAGCAGTACGCCGGGTGGGCCTGGACACCTCCAAGGAAACGATCCGCGATGTCATGGGCGAGATTGAGTGGGCGAAGGCCACTCTGGCCGGTGCGGATCAGTACCAGGCCGCGCTGCGGGAGCATGGGCGCACGGCACCTCTGTCTGCGGAAAAAATTGTCGATTGCTATCGCGCTTACGAGGACATAAAAACCACTCCTGACGGGCTATTGCTTGACTTCGACGACCTGCTCATCCACACCGCCGGTGCGATGGAGAATTCCCGTGCAGTGGCGGAGGAATTCCGCAACCAGTATCGGTGCTTCGTCGTCGATGAGTACCAGGATGTCACCCCGTTACAGCAGCGAGTTCTCAACGCCTGGCTGGGAGACCGTGACAACCTCACAGTTGTCGGGGACGCCAACCAGACGATTTACTCCTTCACAGGTGCGACTCCGCAATACCTGATGAACTTCTCTCGGGACTACCCCGAAGCCACAGTGGTCCGCCTGCAGCGGGACTACCGATCGACCCCACAGGTCGTTGAGCTGGCCAACAATGTCATCGGCCGTGCACAGGGGCGTATCGCCGGCTCGCGGCTGAAGCTGATTGGACAGCGTCAAGACGGCCCGGAGCCGACTTTCAACCAGTACGACGATGAGCCGATGGAAGCTCGCGCGACCGCGCGCAGCATCAAGCGACTTATCGACGCGGGTACACCGGCATCGGAGATTGCCGTTTTGTACCGCATCAACGCACAGTCCGCAGTTTTTGAGCAGGCTTTGTCCGAGGTAGGAGTCGCCTACCAGGTTCGTGGTGGGGACGGTTTCTACCAGCGTCCCGAGATTCGCGATGCCATCGCCGCACTTGTGCGAGTTTCCCGTTCCTCACGGACCGTTCCGACATTGCAGGGCACGAATCTATTGGATTTGGTCAAGCAGGTTTTCGCGGGTCTTGGCATGACTGACCAAGAGCCGGAAGGCGCTGGTGCCAGGGAACGTTGGCAGTCACTGCGCGCCCTATTTGACCTGTGTAAGGACATCGTTCATGCCAACACCGAGGTCAATATCCAGGCGCTCCTCGGCCAATTGCACACTCGGCAGCAGGCCAAACATCCACCGACGCTGGATGGCGTGACGCTGGCTAGCCTGCATGCAGCCAAGGGGCTGGAGTGGGATGCAGTGTTCCTCGTTGGGCTTACCGACGGTTCACTGCCTATCCAACATGCGCTGAATAAATTCGACCGGTCTCCTGCACAGGGGGCGGAAGCCATCGAAGAAGAGCGCCGTCTGTTCTATGTCGGCATTACTCGAGCCCGCGAACATCTGGAGCTATCTTGGTCATTGTCGCGGACAGAAGGCGGCCGCAGGTCACGTCGCCGCACACGATTCCTCGATGAACTCGACATTGATGTCTCTGACTACTCGGCTGAGGCACAGCGAAGCTCAAGGAGATCTAGTTCCCGCAGTAAGCGTCAGCAGTCCAAACAGTGCAAGGGCTGTACTAAGCCATTGCACACCGATGCCGAGCGGATCTCAGGGCGTTGTGAAGAGTGCCCAGTCAGTGCGGATCCTGCACTACTGGAAGCATTGCGTGCATGGCGCTTGGAAATGTCGAGGGAAATGACGGTCCCCGCATTCGTGATCTTCTCCGATGCGACCCTTCTGGCCATCGGTGAGCAGCAGCCGACTACGCCGGAGGAACTTCTGCAGATTCCCGGAATTGGAGAAGCGAAGCTCAATCATTTCGGCGAAGGCATCTTGGGAATCGTCAATTCTTTCGTGAATTCCTAGTCAGATTCTGCTCAAGGCACTTCGAATTACATGAACTGCATCTGCGAGTTTCCATGACCACACACTGGGCACTGCGGGTGGGGAGCAACAGTAGTGCGAGTGATATCGAGGCTTTCCAGATCTATGCGCACCTCCGTTGCACATAGATCTGAGAGATCCGGCCGCCGCAGCTGCCCAACCAACAGTGGCACCGCTGTGTTCAGCCATTCCGGTGCGGCCACGGGCGTAAAAGTGCGAAGCTGTAGCGCAATCAGTGCCCGGACGGGGTCGCGGTCTCGTCGATAAGCTTCGAAACACATCGAGCAGGGCCCTTGACCTGGTTGAACAAGCGGCCCAAGAATCAGTGCTCCATCGCGGAAATGCGTGTGCAGATGCTCAATTCCACGATGAAACAGAGCGCGAACCAAGGGCATGCTCGGTACTTCCATGCCCGTGACCACCGCGAGCCCGATGTCTTCCGGCGTGGATTGAGATATCTTCAGCGTCGCATTGCGAGTGGGCGACATTGCCGTCGTCCAACTACCACAACCCGTGCGACGAAGCTCTTTTAAAAGTCCAGTGCGCAAACTGTCCCGACCGATCAGTGTAATCCTCCGCCGTGTCGGTGGTTTTTGGACCAGTGCGGCTCGGTGAAGGTCGGAGATAAGTGCGGTAATGAACTGCGGTGACAGTTTGTCGTGACTGTCAGCAAAGGCCTCGCTTAAGGTGCTACCTCTATGAGCTGCAAGAAGTGCCGAGAAGACAGGCCCCGGCGGGGTGCCGTCGGAAAGCGGCAGAATCATGCTGCGCTCCGGTTCCACGCCGAACTGAATCCGCGCGCCTGGGCGCATGACAATCGGTATCTCCGGCCGCAGCGCGTAGTCCGTGGTAGGCGCGGCAAGCGTTTGTGCTGCGGGTGCGTCCGAACCTATTACGCCAGCCGTACCATCCCGCCCCCGAGACGTATCCCTGTATTCCCCCATAAAAATATCTTTTACCCCGGGGCCAGCTTTTACGCAATCGCAGCGCAGAGCATATACGCTTAAAAAGCATGAGCACCAAGCGACCTGAGTACGGCCCGGATGTTGAGGTTCGGCGCTCGAAGCGCCGCCGCCGTACTGTGTCCGCCCGCGCGGAGGGAAACCGGATCATTGTCATGGTTCCGGACGATCTCAGCGCCGCTGCGGAAAAACAGCAGGTCAATGAAATTGTTGCGCGAGTGCGGAAGAAAGTTGGCAGCAACCTGGATAATTCCGAGCTGGAGCGCCGCGCACGGCTGCTCTCTCGTACGGTGCTGGAAGATCGCCCGCGGTTCGAGTCAATCAAATGGGTCAAGAACATGTCGCGCAGGTGGGCATCCGTCACCGGCGGTGTCGATAGTCCTGGGCGCATTCGCATTTCGCACAGGCTTGCCGACGTCCCGGGGTACGTCCTCGACGACGTCATTGTGCACGAACTGGTGCACACTTTCGTCGACGGTGGTCATACCGAAGAGTTTTGGTATTGGGCGGCAAAAGCCCCGTACCACGAACGGGCACGGGGCTATTTAGAGGCGTATCAGCGCTGGGGAACCCAGAGCTAACTCGCTACTTATCGTCGTCGGCGTCGCCAGAATTGTCCTCGTCGGCGTCACTGTCGTTGCCGTCAGCCGCGCGCTTTTCGGCTTCTTTGCGCAGCTGCTCTTCAAGCTCTGCGATCGGGTCGAAGTCATCGTTTTCCGAGCCGCCAAGAACCGAGTCAATAAAGGCCGCGGGTTCATCCAAATCTTCTGCTACGGGCAGGAAGTCCGGGTGATCCCAGACCTTGTCACGTCGCTCGATGCCCACAGCGGTGGTCAGGCGGTGCCACAAGTTGGTTGCCTCACGCACCTTGGGGGAGCCGAGGTCAATGCCGGTGGCCTTCTCCAGCGCCTGCTCAGCACCTTCGGTGGCGCGGCGACGACGCCAGGCTTCATCCAATTGTGCGGCACCCGGTAGACGCTCACCGAGGGCATCGGTGACAACCATGTCCACCCACCCTTCGACCAGTGCTAGCAGCGTCTGGAAACGAGTACGAGCATTCTCGTTGCGAGAACGAATCTTCGGACTCAGATCCATATTCTGCAGCTCGCTCATAGCCTCCTGCATACGCTGCGGATCCTGCATGTTCTCAATATCCAGACCGCGAGCGGCCTCTTCGATCGCGGAGTAGTCGATGACGATGCCAGCGGCGTACTCCTCGATAGAGGAAATCATGCGTTCAGCCAGCCATGGCACGCGGTCGTAAAGACGTTGGTGTGCAGCTTCGCGGGCAGTGGCGTAGATAAACAGATCGCGCGCTGGAACCTCGAGTTCCTCTGCGAGAGCAACTAGATGTGTTGGCAGCAGTACCGCCGCACCAGTGGTGTGTAGCGGCAGCCCGAGGTCAGAACCAGTCAGGCTCGTCTGTGCCAATTCAGCCAGCGCATTCCCTAGCTGAGTACCGAAACTCATCGAGTTCATCTGGCGCATGATGCCCAGCATCGGGCCCATCATCTCGCGAGCTTCCTCTGGAACGCCCTCGAGGGAGGCATCACTCATGCGGCTGGCGACGGGATCGACAAGGCGAGTCCATGTCGACTTGGTGTTCTCCAACCACTGCAGGCTATTCCACGCTTCTACGCGGTTGACACCAGCGGGAAGGGAGGTGACGTCATCTAGCCACAGTTCGGCCAGGCGCAAGGAATCAGCCAGCGCCTCGCGGGCCGAGTCCTTCACCGGAGCTGGGTTACCAAGACGGGTCCGCGCAACGCGCTCGGCCGCGTCGTAGTTGACAGGGCCAGAGTTAGACTCCTGGAATCGCTGCCCCATGCCGGAGAACATCTCGCCGAACTGGTTGAGAATATCGCCCAAGTTCGGCTGTTCTCCTTTGCCAGAGGAGCCGCTGCCGGGCTGCCCGGGGCCGCCGAAACCGAAGCCACCGGCGCCGCCCATGCCACCGAAGGGAAACCCGAAGAAACCGAAAGGACCGCCCTGGCCGCCCTGACCGCCCTGGCCGGAGTCATTGTTGCCAGCGTCGTCACGATCGTCATCATTGTCGTTCGGACCAAAGCCAAATCCGTTAGAACTCATGCTCCCACCGTACCGGGCAATGACCCGCGTGAGTACTTAAAAGCACCACTTTATTGGCAACTTCGCGCCCAGCGAACAGACACGGACAAGATTCATCAGGTGTCCAGTAGGCAGATAGCGAGAATGTAGGGTGTTATTTGTGAATCGTCGTACCCAAACTCTTGTTGCGGGCGCTGTGCCCATCGCCGCGTTGGCAACTGTGCTTTCGCTGCCAACGCTGACAGTGCCCTATGCCGCGCAGGGGCCTGGCCCGGTCTTCGACGTCCTCAGCGATGTCGAGGGAAAGAGCATTATCTCAGTCAGCGGCAGTGCTGCGGACTCCGAACGCTCTAAGGGCACGCTGGATATGACAACCGTCGCAGTCAGGCATAACCTGACATTGCCGCAGGTCATTGGCCTGTGGTTCGATCGTGACAACGATATCGTCCCCATTGAGGCGGTATTCCCTCCGGGCCAGAGCCAGGACGAGGTGGAAGAGGAGAACAAGGCTGCATTCACCGAGTCGGAGGCCAACGCCACCTCCGCTGCGCTAGCCCATCTCGGGTTGCCGATGGAAGTCACCGTCGCCTACACAGTGCCGGATAGTCCTGTCGATGGGCGACTGCATGAAGACGATGTGATTCTCGCCGTGGATGGGGTGGCCGTAAGCAAGCCTGAGCAAGTCAAGGCGATCATTGCCGGACGCAACCCGGGCGATACTGTCACGTTGAGGGTCAAGTCTGCGACCGTCGACAAGCAGAAGACTGCTAAGGGCGAGGACTCTGACCCCGAGAAAGCCGTCGATATTTCTGTGACACTGGCGGAAAACCCGCATCAGAAGAATGCCGCGCTGCTCGGCGTTGGGATGGGGGCGCAATCCGCGGACGACACCAAGGTTGAGTACCAGCTCAGCGGCATTGGAGGTCCGTCGGCGGGTCTCATGATGACGCTCGGAGTGATTGACAAGCTGAGTCCAGGCGATTTGACCGAGGGGCAGCACCTCGCTGGCACCGGCACTATTGATGCTGCCGGCAACGTGGGCGAAATCGGTGGCATTACACACAAAATCTCGGCCGCCCGAGATGAGGGCGCCGAGATGTTCTTCGTGCCGGAAGGCAATTGCGCAGAGGCTGTGACTGCCGACCGAGGCGATATGAAGTTGGTAAAGGTCTCTGTGCTTGACGACGCGCTTGCGGCAATCGAAAAGCCGGAGACCGCGCAGACCTGCTCGTAGTTTTTGCCGTAGTCCCTACGAGCAGCTGCTAGTTTCAGCTAGTTCTTGCTGAAGGCCTCGAAGTTTTGCTGAGACTGCCATTTATCAATCTCTGCAGCCGTTGCGCGCAACTGCGGGTCAAATTTGAGGTAGGCCTTTGTCTCGCGCGCAATGAGCCCGGACAGGACAATCAGACCGATGAGGTTCGGTAGCGCCATCAGGCCGTTGAGAGCCGAGGCGACGGACCAGACGGTTTCCAGATGAGTAACAGCGCCGACGAAGACTACGCAGGTGAAGACCGCACGGTAGAGACCGGTGCCGCGGCGACCGACCAGGGACTCGAATGCGCGCTCACCGTAGTAGGACCAGCCCAGCATGGTGGAGAATGCGAAGAAGACAACCGACAGCGTGACGATTGTGCCACCCCAGTGGCCAGGTAGACCGCGGGAGAATGCCTCAGCAGTCAGAGCGCCAGTGTCGACGTTGCCATCCTGCCAAACACCGGTGCTGATGATAACCAGGCCGGTGAAGGACACGACGATGATGGTGTCAATGAAGGTCTGAGTCATGGAGACCAGACCCTGACGAACCGGGTGAGTGGTCGATGCGGCGGCAGCGGCGATAGCACCGGAACCCAGGCCCGACTCGTTGGAGAACAGGCCGCGGGCAACACCCATCTGCAGGGCGAGAATCAGCGTGGATCCTGCGAACCCACCAACGGCCGCGGTGCCGGTGAAAGCATCGGTGAAGATGAGCTTGAAGGTCTCGGGCAGCGCCGAGACATTGGCGACGAGCACCCACACGGCCGCACCGATGTAGAGCACAATCATCATCGGCACAAAGCTGGCGGTGATGCGGCCAATCGACTTAATGCCACCCATTAGAGCTGCACCTACCAGGATGAACATGATCATGCCGGAGAGCGTCGGATCGATGTCGAAGCTGTTTTCCAGGTTCGAGGCCACGGCATTGCCCTGGGTCAGGTTGCCGATACCAAACGCTGCCAGCGCAGCAAAGACGGCGAAGAGATTACCCAGCGTCTTACCAAAACCATTCGGGATGGCCTTGCGCAGGTAGTACTGCGGGCCACCGGACTGTTCGCCAGCTGCATCGACCTGACGGTACTTCACACCCAGGAATGCCTCGGAGTACTTCGATGCCATACCTAGCAGGCCGGTCACCCACATCCAGAACAGCGCACCGGGGCCGCCCAGGCCGATCGCGGTAGCGACACCGACAATGTTGCCGACACCGACTGTTGCCGCGAGAGCCGTCGCAAGCGCCTGGTAGTTGGTGATATCTCCCTCGGCGTCTTCATCGTTACGGTCGATGAGTCCGAGGCGCAGTGCCGGGCCGAGTTTGACCAGGTGAATTGCACCCAGGCGAATGGTCAAAATGATTCCGGTGCCAATCAGCGCGGGGATCAGGAGATACGGACTCCAAATAAAACTATCCGCCGCTGAGGCAAAATCGCTGAAGCTTTCCATGCTGTGGAACTTTACTGGTAGAAAGCCTTAATCCGATCATTAAATTCTCAGAAAATGATTATTGTGCTACTAATTCGTCACAAGTGGGGGTAAACATATTCCGGCGAAAGCAAAAACTATTCCGCCAATCAGTGTGAGAGCAAGGTACCCACATGCCCTCCAAAAGTGTTGGTTCTTAAGGCGTACGATCTCTCCGGCGAGTGTGGACCACGTCGACAGGCCGCCGGCGAAGCCAATCATTACCGTCGCATAGGCCAGGGCAGGCGTCATGCCATTGCTTATCGACGTTCCCCGCGACCACACCACAGCAGCGACACCGGCGACGAAGCAGGCAATCATATTCGCGGTCCACGTTCCGGGCAGTTTGGAATCAGCCCACTTCACCGCAAGTTCGGCCAGCGCATAGCGCAGCGCTCCACCTACTGCCGCGCCAACTGCGATAGCGAGGATGGCAGAGAGTGCCGAGGAAAAAGAGCCGAGGAGATCGCCGGTCATTCCGCGACCTCCCATGTGCACTTGGTGCCCAACCAGTAGGCGAGAGGGCAGCACAGCAGGTGAATAAGTCCAACGCTCACAATCAGCACGACTGACGTGTCCGCCTGCGCCAACAAGAGAATGATAAATGCGGAGAAAGTGGTGAAACCGCCACAAAAGCCAGTACCGCAGAAAGCGGAAAGCCGAGGATTAGCAAACGCGATACTGCTGACCAGGCCGAAGAGAAAGCAGCCCAACAAGTTGATGACAGTGGTCGAAACTGCGCTAGTTCCCGAGCTCACAATCGCATCGATTGCCGCGCCGAGCAGAAAGCGACTTACCGCGCCAATAGCGGCACCGCCGGCGACAACCAGGGCCATGAGAACCTGCGCCCGTCCTGCTGATGGCAGTTTCGCAGCGACAGATTCCTCATTCATGGTGAAAACGCTAGCACAGTGGCGAAAGGGGAGGTAGGCGCCGACAATTCGGAATCTTTCACCAGGAGGTGTTCCCGTCGGCACGCGACAATCTACCTACTGCACCCTATTGCAGGGGCGAGTTTGCCTTACCGAGTGGTTCTTGCCATGCGCGCCGACCCTAAAACGGGGACACTGGGGAAGAGGAAGCGCATTTAAATCCGGTTTTCCCATTCCGGCCGGCTCGTCGGCGGTGAAATCGGTGGTTGCGCAGTTCGCCGATTCAGCAGGAGGATACCCACAATGGCTCATGAGCGCGCCGGGCAATTGGCCCAGCCATCCGACCTTATCGATGTCGCGGAACTGGTCACTGCTTACTACACAAAGCACCCGGATCCGAATAACCCCGACCAGAAGGTCGTCTTCGGTACTTCCGGTCACCGCGGTTCCTCCCTCGACGGCGCTTTCAACGAAGACCACATTCATGCCACCACTCAGGCCATCGTGGATTACCGCAAGGGCCAGGGCATTGAAGGCCCGCTCTACGTCGGTCGCGATACCCACGGCCTGTCCGAGCCGGCAATGATTTCCGCCCTCGAGGTGCTCACGGCCAACGGCATCACCGTGATGGTTGACGCTCAGGATCGCTACACGCCGACTCCGGCCGTCAGCCACGCGATTCTGACGTACAACCGCGACGTGGAGGGAGGTCCGACGGGGAATAGCTCCGCGCGTGCCGACGGCATCGTGATTACCCCTTCCCACAATCCGCCACGGGATGGTGGTTTTAAGTACAACCCGCCGACTGGTGGTCCGGCGGACGCGGATGCGACGGACTGGATCGCAGCTCGTGCCAATGAATACCTGGCTAAGGGCCTGGATGGGGTTAAGCGCCAGCTGGTGGATAAGGCCGGAGACCTCGTCGTAAAGCACGACTACCTCAACGCATACGTGTCGGACCTGCCGAACGTTGTCAACCTCGACGCCATCCGTGATGCCGGCGTGCGTATCGGCGCCGACCCAATGGGTGGTGCGTCGGTGGATTACTGGGGCGCAATTGGCGATGCGCATAACCTAAACCTGACCGTGGTTAATCCGCTGGTTGATGCGACCTGGCGTTTTATGACGCTGGATACAGACGGCAAGATTCGTATGGACTGCTCCTCGCCGAATGCGATGGCGTCCTTGATTGGTAACCGCGATAAGTTCGACATCTCCACCGGCAATGACGCGGACTCCGATCGCCACGGAATTGTCACACCGGACGCGGGTCTAATGAACCCGAACCACTACCTGGCCGTTGCCATTGACTACCTCTTCGCACACCGTCCGGGCTGGTCGCAGGAGACCGCGGTCGGTAAGACGCTGGTGTCTTCGTCGATGATTGACCGCGTCGTTGCCAATTTGGGCCGCAAGCTCGTGGAAGTTCCAGTCGGTTTCAAGTGGTTCGTCCCGGGTCTGCTCGGCGGCACCATCGGCTTCGGTGGTGAAGAATCCGCTGGTGCATCGTTCCTGCGTCACGACGGCACTGTGTGGTCTACCGATAAGGACGGCATCATCCTGGACCTCCTGGCCAGCGAGATCAAGGCCGTGACCGAGAAGACTCCATCGCAGCTCTACGCAGGACTCGCCGATAAGTACGGTGCCCCGGCTTACGCCCGCACCGATGCGGACGCAACCCGTGAGCAGAAGGCAATCCTGAAGAAGCTCTCGCCGGAGCAGGTCAAGGCCGACACCCTGGCAGGGGAGACCATCACGGCCAAACTGACTGAAGCACCGGGCAACGGCGCTGCGATTGGCGGGCTCAAGGTGGTTACGGAGAACGCTTGGTTCGCGGCGCGTCCGTCGGGCACTGAAGATAAGTACAAGATTTACGCGGAGTCCTTCAAGGGCGCAGATCATCTGGCACAGGTTCAGGCTGAGGCGCAGGACGTGGTCTCGGCAGTTCTGAACGGGTAATCGGTAGCCGTTGGGCTAGCTGTAAACAGTTAGCCTGTACTAACATTTCTGTGTATGGAGAATTTCGTAGGCGTGGTGGCACGATTCGGCCTGGCTGCAGTTTGGTTGTACTCGGGTCTTATCAAACTGCTGAACCCGCTGGAATCGCGTCAGGCAGTTCAATCTTATGAGCTGCTGCCGAGCGATTTGGTGCCGATGGTAGCGGTTGCGCTGCCCGCTTTCGAAGTTATCCTCGGACTCCTGCTGGTATTGGGGCTTTTCCTGCGCCCGGTAGCGGTGTTGTCTGGCGCGCTCTTGCTGGTGTTTATCGGCGGCATTATCTCGGCGTGGGCGCGCGGCCTGCAGATTGACTGCGGGTGCTTTGGTGGCGGTGGCTACGACGAGAACGCTGGCCCCGCTACGTATCTGACGGAAATCGCCCGAGATATAGGTTTTCTGGCCTTGGCTGTATTTGTGTACGTGTGGCCGTGGAAGAAGTTTGCCATTTACGCCTAGCCCGCTGGCTAGAGGGGAAGCCTAGGGGATAGGCCAGGGGAATGGGGCAAGGTGATGGGGCCTAGCGATGCGGCCTAACAACCATTTCCGTTTTCTCAGGCGCAATTGTGTCATTGGCAAGAAAACACCGCTATCGTAAGCGGTGTGAGTCAGAAGATTAAGAATCCAAATGAAAAGGGCAGTGGCTTCGTCGTCGGCCTGATTGCTCTTCTTGCTGTCGTTGCAGTTGTTATTGGTGGCGTTATCTACATCGGCCGGTCGCAGCCGATTGAGGGACTGCCAGATGAGGACGTCGACTTCTCCGTCGCACTCGACGGCGATGTCATCCGACTGAGCAAGGACGGCGCCGAAGGGGCTAAAACAGCCACGATTTTTGAGGACTTCTCGTGCCACTACTGTGCTCAGATGAGCGAAGAGGGCCACGATGATGAGCTCAAGGCGCTAAACGACGGCAAGCTTGTCGCTGAATACCGCACGCTGAACTTCCTGGATGGTCAGGAGAAGGAGCAGCGTGACGGTCACTCCACTCGCGTCTTCGCGGTTGCCCGCAAGATTGCTGAGACCGGTGATGCTCGCGCATATTGGAACTTCCGCACAATGATGATGGCTGACCAGCAGAACTCTGTCACGTGGAGCGATGATGAGTTGGCTGACCGTCTGGAGCAGCTCGGTGTTGCTGACGAAATTGTCAGCGAAGTCCGTTCCGGCATCGACACCACCGAGGCTAAGGCAAGCGCAAATGCCAACTTCGATGACCTTGAGAAGCGCTTGGGCAAGGTTTCCTCGCCGCACGTCTTTGTCGACGGCAAGGATATTCTGGAGAACATTTCCGGTGATGGCGGACTGGGGCAGTGGGTCAAGGTAGCCCTGCGCTAGGATCCGTGCACGCTCACACGATTCATCCTCGGTTCATGTTCGGCAGATCCACTCTGGGGCACTCGGCGAATACGTAAAAGAGTGTTCTACATGCGGATTTGGTGATACATGACAGTGCCATGTAGCCTTTGAGGAGTCCACAGCGGAGGGGGAAAGCCACTTCGATGTTGATTCTGGGGCTATGGCGCAGCTGGTAGCGCACCACACTGGCAGTGTGGGGGTCACGGGTTCGAGTCCCGTTAGCTCCACCAGTATGAAATCCCTCGGTCGAAATGACCGGGGGTTTTCTTGTATCTACCCCTGGGTAGTGTGCTCGCCGTTTACCTCAATGATTGGTAATCCGTATGGCTGTAGCAACTTTGTCTGAACGGTGGAATACTGGGGGTATGGCAAACAACGACTCCGTTATTCAGAAACTGTCCACCGAAGAATCCCTTGAGCTGCTGGCTACGCAGACTTTTGGGCGCCTGGTTGTTCGTCGTAAAGACGATATGGATCTTTTCCCGCTGAACTACGTTGTTCATGAGGGGAGCATTTACTTCCGCACTGCCGAGGGGTCGAAGCTCTTTACTGTTTCTCTGAACCACGATGTTCTTTTTGAGGCCGACTTTGTTGACAAGGATGCTCAGAAGGCCTGGTCGGTCATCGTAAAGGGTGACGCAGAGGTTCTCACCTCCCGCGCGGATATTAACGCTGCAGATGAGCTGCCGCTGAAGCCCTGGCTGCCGACGTTAAAGTACAACTACGTGCGCATTACCCCGAACGATGTTTCGGGTCGCCATTTCCACCTCGGGGAGGAGCCGAATCGCTACGAAGTGTAGCGGTGGCATACGGCACTTTTGCTTTACGACGGTGGGGGCTCCGTCGTGAAGCAAAGCTTGTAGCGTGCAAAGGCAGCTTTTAGTGACTGAGCACCGCCGTTAGCTGTTTTTTAAAAATTGTTGGGTTAAATTACCCAAAAGCGCCCTAAGTGAGATTCAACCCGTTACAGTCGCAAATGTGACGTGCACCATAGAATCGACCGATGGGGTGCCAGCGCAGCCCGATGTGCGCAGGCAGTCTCCACGTATGCAGAAGATCGTAGATGAAGCGCGCGCGATGCTGCGCGAATCGGGCTGGAGTGCTATCAGCATGCGCCGCCTAGCGGCGCGGCTCGATGTGAAGGCGCCATCGCTGTACAAGCACATCAGCGGTAAAGAAGAGCTCCTTCAGCTGTTGCTGACCGAGAGCCTCGAGAATCTGGGCAAGCGTATTCATGCTGCCATTGATGAGGAATGCACTTCGGCGTCTCTGCTGCAGGCGTACCGCCAGGCAGTTCTCGACGATCCGCATGGTTACCGGCTGATGAGTCGCACTAATTTCGTGAATGTCGTCTCGCCTTCGTCGTTGGATGCCTGGATTCGCGATGCATTCATTAAGGTTGCCGGCGATGAGCCTAAGGGATTGGCCATGTGGGCGTTCGCCCACGGTTTGGTGACCGCCGAGCTGGTCCAGGATGGTTCACCTGCGCTGGAACCCAGCGCCGAAGCCGGTGCGGCAGACAGCTTGGCCGCAGTTGGGGCTATTTGGGACGCTGGCGCGGAGGCCTTCTCTTAAGGGGTTTGCTGCTCTGTCCGGGACGCTAGATCGGTGGCCCGGGGCAGTAGCCTAGCGCCACCAGGAATCGGCCGGTCCGGGCGGGACGGCTCGCTTGTGCCGGGAAATGGAGTAGAGGTGCTCGATTCGCGCGGCATCCTCATCTGAGACAGCCTTGCCTTCGAGGTAGTCGTCGATGGCGGTATAGGTCACCCCGAGCGCAACTTCGTCGGGAAGCGCAGGGCGGTCTTCTTCCAGGTCGGCCGTCGGCACCTTCTCCCACGTACTGGCTGGTGCGCCGAGGTGACGGAGTAAGGCCGCGCCCTGGCGCTTGCTCAGCCCCTGCAGCGGGACGAGGTCGCAGGCGCCGTCGCCGTGCTTGGTGTAGAAGCCGGTGACCGCCTCCGCGGCGTGATCTGTGCCGATGACCAAAGCGCCGTCAACACCCGCCACTGCGTACTGGGCAATCATTCGCATGCGGGCCTTAATATTTCCCTTGTTGAAATCGCTGATAGCGCTGCCGGCCAGGGCATCGGTGACCTGGGTGGTTATCGCGGCGGTGGCCGGTGCGATATCGATAGTTAGCCTTTGGTCAGGCTGAATGAATTGCAGTGCCACCTGTGCGTCGTCCTCATCGGCCTGGACGCCGTGGGGGAGGCGAATGGCAATGAAAGTGGCATCCTCACCGCCGTCGCGAAGCTTTTCGACGGCCAACTGCGCTAGACGCCCGGCCAGCGTGGAGTCTTGGCCGCCAGAAATTCCGAGCACGAATCCCTTGGCGTGCGCGGTGCGGAAATAATCGCAGAGAAAATCGACTCGGCGGCTGATTTCCTCGGCGGCATTGATGGTGGGCTGGACGTGGAGGTCGTTAATAATCTCCGACTGGAGGGGATGCGGGAAATCCTGTGTGCCTACTGGGGTCATGAGCCTCACTCTACCGCTAGTTCCGGACGGGAAAAGGGATGATTTTCCTGCCAGAAGAGTGCCAAAACTCTCATCTTTATCGAGTAAGTGCTGTTCGGATAGGGGGTCTTTGCCCGGACGGTGGCAAGATTTCCAGCGTGAGTACAACCGAACAGAATAAGACTGGACCGAACCGGGAAACCACCACATCTCGGTCGATAGCCGTGGCTATCATCGCCGCTCTGGGCGGCCTCCTCTTTGGTTACGACACCGGTGTCATCTCGGGCGCGCTGCTGTATATCCAGCGCTCTTTTGAGCTGACTCCAGGACAGGAGTCCACTGTCACCGCCATGCTCTTGGTCGGTGCGGCTATCGGTGCGTTCCTGGGCGGTCGCGTAGCGGACTCCCTGGGGCGCCGTGGCACCATCCTGCTCGGAGCGGTCGGCTTCATCATCGGCAGTATCTGGTGCGCTTTCGCTGCTAGTGCGTTTTCGCTGGGTGCTGCGCGTACTTTGCTCGGCGTCTGTATCGGTGGTGTTTCCATCGTCGTACCGATGTACATCTCCGAAATGGCACCACCGCATGTGCGTGGACGCCTGGTCAGCCTGAACTCGCTGATGATCGTGATTGGTCAGCTGGTGGCGTTCCTCACCAACTCCGCCCTAGCCTCCTCCGGTAACTGGCGACTCATGCTTGGATTCGGCGCTGTCCCCGGCATCGTGCTGCTCATCGGCATGCTGGTTCTGCCGGACACACCGGCTTACCTCGTCCGTCGGGGACAGGAGGGCAAGGCGCTGGCCGTGCTGCGTCAGATGCAGGGAGATGAGGCGACGTTGGCTGAGGTTGCCGTTGGTGAGGCGTCGTCAAGCGCCGATCAGCGTGCAGCAGAGCGTCTGGCCGTGAAAACCCCGTGGGTGCGACGCACCGTCATCATTGCGATGCTGATTGGCGTGACGCAGCAGGTCACGGGTGCGAACGCGATTATGTATTTCGCGCCGACGATGATGAACAAGGTTGGCTTGTCGACGGAAAGCTCTGTCTACACCTCCATCATCATCGGTATCGCCTCGGTGATCTCGTGTGCAATCGGTATGAGCATTATTGACCGCGTTGGTCGCCGGCGAATGCTGATTATCGGTTTGGTGGGCTGTGCAAGCTCGCTGCTCGTGCTGGCGCCCGTCTATGGCCTGTCGAGTAACTCTTCGACGGGTGCCATGATGTCGCTTCTGCTGATGACTGTATTTATCGTGTTTCAGCAGGCGGCTGTGTCAGTGGCGACCTGGCTCCTGATTTCCGAGATTGTCCCGACAGAAGCCCGTGGCCTGGGTATGGGGCTGGCAGGTCTCGCGCTCTGGGTTGCGAACTGGTTTGTGGCGCAGGCATTTCTCCCGATGGTGGATGCTGTCGGTGGTGCGTGGTCGTTCTTCTTCTTTGCCATCACGGGCGCAATTGCGCTGGTATTCACCATCAAGGCGGTGCCGGAGACTTCGGGCAAGACACTTGCCGAGGTCCGCGAGTACATGATTGCTGCTGCCAAATAGAGAAGCGGAGGCAGTTGCAACGTGGGGAGTCGCAATCTTGGGGTTGACCGTCAAAGGACATGTTTCCCCCGGATTTTTGGAGTTATTCCGCTTATTAGGTAGTATGGCAACTCGTGTCGTAACGCATACTCTTTGATATTTCTTCGGATTATCAGGAAGGGTGCGTTGCCAGGCAGTCACTGGGGTGATTGTCCGGGGAGAGTGCAGTGTGCACATTCCCGTTTCGGAGCCGAGTAGAAAGGAGCGCCCGAATGAAGGTCCGCAAGTCCCTTCGGTCGCTGAAGAACAAGCCGGGCGCTCAGGTCGTGCGCCGTCGTGGCAAGGTCTACGTGATCAACAAGAAGGAGCCGCGCTTCAAGGCCCGCCAGGGCTAAGCCTTATTTAGGCTAGCGCGAAGCAAATAGCTTCCTCATTTATTGCCAAAACCGCAATCTGAAGTCGCAGTTTTACTGTGGCTAAAGGTTGCGGTTTTTGGTTTTTAGGGAGGGGAGGTTCAGGCGGTTACTGCGTTTATGGCTGGGGGTGGGGGCGATGGAAGTTACTGACTGCGGTTATGTCAAAAATGGCCCGAAAATTGGCTTGAAAGTGTCATAAACTCGCACAGTTTCATATGTGCAGCCCGTGTTCATATGTGCAGCCCGCGATTTTTGAGATCGCTGCGGAATCCGAAGTTGGGTAGGGGAGGGACAAAGGCAGGGCGGGGACACTGCGGCGCCTGGAATCGGTGCGGTCGGCTGCGGGGCGTCATGCAGTAATTGGTTTAACCAAAATCCACCGATAGTTGTTTTTCTACGATTTTCTAGAATTTTTAGCGTGAAATTACAAGGTTGTGGTGCGTCTGTGTACAACATCTTGTGCGCCAGAGATCTCCGAACAGGGAATACCATGGTTGTGAGTACTACATCTAGTATGACTAGAGTTTTCTAGGCACCAAGTGTAGTGTTTTCGATGTCGAGCCAAGGAGAGCTAAAAGGACCTGTCTGCCACCCGTACTCGGTTTCTCATGAACCCTGGGAGCTTTCGGTCATTCAACCAATCCGCTGATTCCTCGGCCGCTTCCGTTGTTTGTACGAAGTCGATCCGATTCATTGGTCTTACCCAAAGCCAGAAAGTTTGTGAGAGTCATGGTTACCGTTTACAGCAAGCCTGCATGTGTCCAGTGCCGCGCTACCACTCGTGCCCTCGATAAGGCTGGAATTGCCTACGATATCGTCGACATCACCATGGACGATGAGGCTCGGGACTACGTCATGGCTCTCGGTCACCTCCAGGCGCCGGTCGTTGACACTGGCACTGAGACCTGGTCGGGTTTCCGTCCGGATCGCATCAAGGCTCTCCAGGCAGCGTAAGAATCACACACCTCTCCGCAGATTTCGTTGACCACCCGGGAAGCGAAGATTGCGGGGGTTTTGCGATGTAAAGGGTGAAGCTCTCATGCTGGTGGTGTATTTCTCCTCGGCGACGGGGAATACACACAAGTTTGTTGAAAAGCTAGGTATCAAAAATGCCCGCATTCCCATCCGTCGTAATGAGCCGGAGCTTATCGTCGATGAGCCCTATGTCCTCATTTGTCCGACTTATGGTGGTGGCGTTTCCATCAGCGGTGGTAACTCAAGGCCAGTTCCTCCGCAGGTCATCAAATTTCTTAATAATGAGCACAACCGCTCTTTCATCCGAGGTGTGATTGCTGCCGGCAATCTCAACTTCGGTGAGGACTTCTGTAAAGCAGGGGATGTCATCTCCTACAAGTGCAAGGTTCCATATCTATATCGCTTCGAGCTGATGGGAACCGACCACGATGTGCGGCGAGTCCGAGAAGGGCTAGAGGAATTCTTCCACGGTAGAGCCAGCGCCTAAGTTGGCAAGCCTCAGTGTCGAGGGAAGGGGCACTGAGGACAACCGAATGGATACGCTCGCGGAAGCCGTCGTAAAGCGGTGTGCGAGGAAAATAGCTAGATTGGATTGCTCTGGGCAGTGTTGGAACAGACCCTGTGCAGGCAAATGAATATTAAAGGAGTCAACGTGTCGGAAATGGGCAAGCAGGTCGCGGAGCCGGTGGGTGAGGACAAGCTGGATTACCACGCGCTCAATGCGCTGCTGAATCTGTACGGTGAAGACGGCAAGATTCAGTTCGATAAAGACCGCATGGCTGCGCGGCAGTTCTTCTTGCAGCATGTCAATCAGAACACTGTGTTCTTCCATAACTTGCGGGAGAAGCTCGATTACCTGGTAGAGAACCATTACTACGAGGCTGAGGTTCTGGAGAAGTACGAATTTGAGGACGTCAAGGCGCTGTTCAAGCAGGCCTACGCCCACAAGTTCCGTTTTCAGACTTTCCTGGGTGCTTACAAGTACTACACCTCGTACACGCTGAAGACTTTCGACGGCAAGCGTTACTTGGAGCGCTACGAAGACCGTGTGTGCATGGTTGCTCTTACGCTTGCCGACGGCGACTTGGGGCTCGCGCAGCACCTGGTTGATGAGATCATCGCCGGACGCTTCCAGCCTGCTACTCCTACATTCCTCAACTCCGGTAAGGCCCAGCGCGGCGAGCCGGTGAGCTGCTTCCTGCTGCGTATCGAGGACAACATGGAGTCCATTGGCCGCGCCATCAACTCCTCGCTGCAGCTGTCCAAGCGCGGCGGTGGTGTGGCGCTGCTGCTGAGCAACCTGCGTGAACAGGGCGCTCCGATTAAGCACATCGAGAATCAGTCTTCCGGTGTCATCCCGGTTATGAAGCTGCTGGAGGACTCCTTCTCCTACGCTAACCAGCTGGGTGCTCGCCAGGGAGCAGGCGCTGTCTACCTGCACGCGCACCACCCGGACATCATGCGCTTCCTGGATACCAAGCGTGAGAACGCGGACGAGAAGATTCGCATCAAGTCGCTGTCGCTCGGCGTTGTCATTCCGGACATCACGTTCGAGCTGGCCAAGCGTAACGACGACATGTACCTCTTCAGCCCGTACGATGTCGAGCGTGTCTACGGTAAGCCGTTCGCGGACATTAGCATCACCGAGAATTACGCGGATATGGTCGAGGACCCGCGTATTCGTAAGCAGAAGATCAACGCGCGTCAGTTCTTCCAGACCATCGCTGAGATTCAGTTTGAGTCCGGCTACCCGTACATCATGTTCGAGGACACGGTTAACCGCGCGAACCCGATTGAGGGCCGCATTAACATGTCGAACCTCTGCTCGGAGATTCTGCAGGTCAACACCCCGTCGACCTACAATGCGGACCTGTCCTACGAGCACGTGGGTGAGGACATTTCCTGTAACCTCGGTTCGCTGAATATTGCGATGACCATGGACTCGCCGGACTTTGGTCGCACTGTCGAGACTGCCATCCGTGGCCTGACTGCGGTCAGTGAGCAGACTTCTATTGACTCGGTGCCATCGATTCGCAAGGGCAACGACGGATCTCACGCCATCGGCCTGGGGCAGATGAACCTGCACGGCTACCTTGGCCGCGAGAAGATTATGTACGGCTCGGAAGAGGGCCTGGACTTCACCAACGCCTACTTCGCAGCAGTGCTCTACGCAGTCCTGCGCGCATCCAACAAGATTGCTCGCGAGCGCGGTCAGAAGTTCGTCAACTTTGAGAACTCTGACTACGCCAGCGGCAAGTACTTCGATAACTTCGATCCGGCAGAGTTCCAGCCGAAGACTCAGCACGTCAAGGAGATCTTCGAGAACTCCACCGCGCACATTCCGGACGCTGAGGACTGGGCGCAACTGAAGGCCGACGTCATGGAGTACGGCCTGTTCAACCGTAACCTGCAGGCAGTGCCGCCGACCGGTTCGATTTCCTACATCAACAACTCGACCTCGTCGATTCACCCGATTGCATCTCAGATTGAGATTCGCAAGGAGGGCAAGATCGGTCGCGTATACTATCCGGCTCCGCACTTGGACAATGACAACCGTGAGTACTTCCAGGACGCCTACGAAATCGGCTACGAGAAGATCATTGACACTTACGCGGTCGCTACCAAGTATGTTGACCAGGGACTGTCGCTGACCTTGTTCTTCAAGGACACGGTGAGCACTCGTGACCTCAACCGTGCGCAGATTTACGCATGGCGCAAGGGTATTAAGACTCTGTACTACATCCGCCTGCGTCAGGTTGCGCTGGAGGGTACTGAGGTCGAGGGTTGCGTATCCTGCATGCTTTAAGCAAGCGTGCTTGAGGGCTAGGCATCTAGTGCTTCAGTTGTAGCGCATTGAAGGCGCGAGAATTTCCCCGAGTTTTGCCGGGAGATTCTCGCGCCTTTTTCGTCACTCCACCCAATTGGGAACAAATGTAAATATCACTATTGACGGTTGTAATCCAGGTAATTAACCTGGGCAGTGGTACACCAATGTTCGCATAATTTTCACCCACGGCTAGTGGGGGAAGGGGCTGGAAGCCATGTCCGATACCACTGGTAAGAGCACTCCACACATCAACCCAAAGGGTGCGCCGATTGCAGAAACCATTTTGTTGCCAGGTGACCCGCTGCGTGCCAAGTTCATTGCGGAGACCTATTTGGACGATGTCGTTCAGTTCAACAAAGTTCGCAACATGTTGGGCTTTACCGGCACCTACCAGGGGCAGGAAGTGTCCGTCATGGGATCCGGTATGGGCATTCCGTCTATCTCGCTGTACTCCTGGGAACTTATCCATGTTTTCGGCTGCAAGAAGCTGATTCGCGTCGGTTCCTGCGGCGCGTTGCAGCCGGAGCTGGACCTGTATGACGTGGTTATCGGCCAGACGGCATCGACGGACTCCAATTTTCTATCGCAGTACAACTTGCCGGGAACGTTCGCCCCGTCCGCATCTTTCCGTCTGATTGAAGATGTTCGCGATCGTGCCCGCGAGCAGGGCATCACTACACACGTCGGCAACATCTTGTCCAGCGATATTTTCTACAACTTCCAGGATGATGTGAACGACCGTTGGGCACGCATGGGTGTGCTGGCGGTGGAGATGGAATCTGCTGGCCTTTATGCCACCGCCGCCGAGGCCGGTGTGGAGGCCATGGGAATCTTCACTGTGTCGGACAACATCGTCACCGGTGGAAAGACCACTCCGGAAGAACGTGAGAAGGCCTTCACGACGATGATGGAGCTGGCATTGCCGCTGGCTCGACTCTAGTGTCCTGGTCCGCAATCAATTGGCTTGAAGTGTGAAATAGGTACAGTGCGATGAGCAATCCCGCCAGCAATACCAGCTTGAACGTGAATCCCCGTGAAAGCGCAGCGTCCAAGGCTGCCGCGCCAAACCCTAAGGCCGCAGTCCCGGTCTTGCTGTTTTCCTTTGTATTCTGTTTGGTCTTGGACAATGGCTTTAAGTTCATGACCAAGCCGATTGCGGAATCTCTGGACCTCAGTGTCTCCACGGCCAGTCTGCAGGCGACACTCGCCGGTATCTTGATTGGCATTGGAGCGGTGGTGTACGCCGCATTGGCGGACAGCATCAGTATCCGCAAATTGATGATTGTCGGTATCGGCTTCGTCGCCGTGGGCTCTCTACTGGGTTATTTCTTCCAGGGAGTATGGCCAATCGTGCTTACTGCCCGCATTATTCAAACTGCCGGCCTGGCGGCGGCTGAGACACTCTACGTCATCTATGTCACCAAGTACCTAAGCCCAGAAGATCAGAAAACCTACCTCGGCTTTTCCACCGCGGCCTTCCAAGCCGCGCTGCTGATTGGAACGTTGACCTCGGGAATCGTGGCTACCTACATTTCCTGGCCGGCTATGTTCCTGATTTCGCTCATTCTGATAGTTGCCATTCCGTTCCTGATCAAGACAGTTCCGGAGGAGCAGCAGCAGAAGAGTCACCTGGATATCTTTGGCCTGTTCCTCATCGCGGTCATCGCCACTGCGGTGATGCTGTTCATGCAGCAGTTCCAATGGTGGTGGCTGGTTGCCGCTGCGCTGGGCGTCGCGCTCTTTGTCTGGCACATCCGGACACATGACAACGCCGTGGTCAGCCCGTCGTTCTTTACCAATGCTCGCTACGTTTGCGCGCTGATTGTTGTGCTCGTGGTTTACATGGTCCAGTTGGGGTATTCGGCCATTCTGTTGCCGTATATGGTCGACGAGCTCTATGGCATCAACCTCGACGGTGCTGCCTATATCCTCGCGCCGGGCTACCTCTGCGCTGTCATCGTCGGTGTAATGTCTGGCAAGGTTGCCAAGTTCCTGCCCTCGAAGCAGGCCATTGTCGCGGCTATCAGCATCATCATCGTGGCGTTGCTCATCCCCGCAGTGCTGCCGGGGGCCGGTGTTGCCACGGTTATCGTCTCCATGATTCTGTTCCCATCAGGGTTCGCGCTCATGTATGCGCCGTTGGTCGCGACCGCACTGCAGAACATTCCTGCCGCCAAGTCCGGTGTTGCAATCGGTTTCTACAATCTGACGATCAACATTGCCGTACCGGTTGGCATCGCGTTAACGGCCATGCTTGTTGATTCTCGACCGGCCTTCTTCAGCACCCTCTCCATCGCGCAGTCTGAAGCAGAAGGGGTCTCCGCTACCATCGCTTGGTTGCTCGCGCTCATGGCTGTCGTAGGTTTGCTGGTGTACGTCATCTCCGACCGCATCATCAACGACACGGCGGAAAACCGAGAGAAGGTTCACGCCTAGGCTCGCGCAACATCTTGCGCTTGGTGCTTGACGACGGACATTGCGTCGTCAAGCACCTTTTTCTTTGTGTGACGTGGGGTTAGGGGAGGGGTGCCGGGAACAAGAATCGGCAAGTGGGGCGATTTCTTCTAGGCCACGTGCTTAATAATGCGGGTGTGGGTAAGCTGCTAAGGGTAGTGGCTCCTTTCATCGGGAGCCTGACGTTTTGTAGTGGGACAAGGCTGGAATAGCCACCGCTGCAGCCGCTGTTTTGGACTCATAAAGAGTGAAGGACGTTCCTTATATATAAGGTGCGTTCGAAAAACGGCAATATCAATGAAAAAGGGAGAGGTTTCCACGTGAGTTTCGATGATTGCCCACCCTCGACTCCGGCCCACCGTGAGAAGAATCCAGAGTCGCGTGCATGCCCAGTTGCGGCTATTGACTGGAACACGATTCCTGATGACAAGGATCTCGAGGTTTGGGATCGTCTGACCGGTAACTTCTGGTTGCCGGAAAAGGTGCCGCTGTCGAATGACATCAAGAGCTGGAATACGCTCAACGCACTGGAGCAGCGCACCACGATGCGCGTGTTCACTGGTCTGACCATGCTGGACACCATCCAGGGCACAGTTGGCGCAGTATCGCTCATCCCGGATGCGCTGACTCCGCACGAGGAAGCTGTGTACACCAATATCGCCTTCATGGAATCGGTGCACGCAAAGAGCTACTCGTCGATTTTCCAGACGCTGGCGTCGACTCCTGAGATTCAGGATGCGTTCCGTTGGGGCGAGGAGAATGAGTACCTGCAGAAGAAGGCCAAGATTATCCTCGACTACTACGAGGGCGATAATCCGCAGAAGAAGAAGGTCGCTTCCACTTTGTTGGAGTCCTTCCTGTTCTACTCGGGCTTCTACCTGCCGATGTACTGGTCCAGCCACGCCAAGCTGACTAACACCGCGGACATTATTCGCCTAATCATTCGTGATGAGGCAGTTCACGGTTACTACATCGGTTACAAGTACCAGCGCAACCTGGAGCGTCTGACCCAGGCCGAACGTGACGAGCTGAAGGATTACACCTTCGACCTCATGTTTGATCTCTACGACAACGAGATTCAGTACACCGAAGAGATGTACGACGAACTCGGTTGGACCGAGGATGTCAAGCGTTTCCTGCGTTACAACGGCAACAAGGCTCTAAACAACTTGGGCTACGAGGGTATGTTCCCGGCCGACGAGACTCGCGTTTCGCCGTCGATCCTGTCGGCCCTGTCGCCGAATGCTGACGAAAACCACGACTTCTTCTCGGGTTCCGGCTCTTCCTACGTCATGGGTAAGGCTGAAGTAACCGAGGATGAGGACTGGGACTTCTAAAAGCACAGGTGTAGGGAACATTCCGCATCGAGCCTCACTCTGGTGACAGCACACACACGGGGGTAGTAGTCCTAGCCTCGACGGTTCCTGCTAAATAGGCGTTAGCCCAGGTTAAGACAATTCTCAGGAAACTAATAGTGTGCTTAGCTGAGTGGGGAAGTGAGCCGGAAAATCCCTTAGCCTTAACTTTTTCCAAGGTTCAGACTAGAATCTGGCACATAGCGGTAGGTGGGTTCGCCGTCGCGTACTCGCCTGCACTATTCTCACAAGGACAAAACTTAAAATCCCTGTAGTGAGTTACAGGAAATCTTCGCGTAGTAAGGAGGAAGAATGACTGCAGTAGCGCCTCGTCCAGATCATGGCGTTGTAGCGCCGGAACGGCCGCAGCCGTTCGGACATGAGCGTAAGGGCAGCTGGGCGTGGGAAATGCTGACCACGACCGACCACAAGAAGCTGGGCATCATGTACATCATTATGTCCTTCTCGTTCTTCTTTGTCGGCGGTCTGATGGCTCTGCTTATCCGTGCTGAGCTCTTCGCCCCAGGACTTCAGTTCCTTTCTAACGAGCAGTTCAACCAGATGTTCACCATGCACGGCACGGTGATGCTGCTTCTGTTCGGTACCCCGATTGTTTGGGGTTTTGCTAACTACATTCTGCCACTTCAGATTGGTGCTCCGGACGTGGCTTTCCCGCGTCTGAACGCTTTCGGCTTCTGGCTGACCACCATTGGTGGCATTCTGATGCTGTCGGGCTTCCTGACCCCGGGTGGTGCTGCTGACTTCGGTTGGACCATGTACTCCCCGCTGTCTGACCCGATTCACTCTCCGGGTGTCGGTTCTGACCTGTGGATTGTCGGTGTCGGTGTTGGTGGTGTCGGTACCATCGCTTCCGCCATTAACATGACCACCACTGTCCTGTGCCTCCGTGCACCAGGCATGACCATGTTCCGTATGCCAATCTTCACCTGGAACATCCTGGTTACCTCGATCCTGGCTCTGCTGATCTTCCCGATTCTGACTGCAGCTGCTCTTGGTGTTTTGTACGACCGTAAGCTGGGCGGTCACATTTACGACCCGGCAAACGGTGGCGCAATGCTGTGGCAGCACCTGTTCTGGTTCTTCGGTCACCCAGAGGTCTACGTCCTGCTGTTGCCGTTCGTGGGCATCATCACCGAGGTCGTTCCGGTCTTTTCCCGTAAGCCGCTGTTCGGCTACGCAGGTATGGTCTTCGCAACCCTGTCTATTGCAGGTCTGTCCATGGCTGTGTGGGCACACCACATGTTCGTGACCGGTGGCGTTCTGCTTCCGTTCTTCTCGTTCATGACCTTCCTGATTTCGGTCCCGACCGGTGTTAAGTTCATCAACTGGATGGGCACCATGTGGCGTGGCCACATGACCTTCGAGGCTCCGATGACTTTCGCTCTCGGCTTCATCGTGACCTTCCTGTTCGGTGGTTTGACCGGTATTATGCTGGCTTCCCCACCGCTGGACTTCCACGTCTCTGATACTTACTTCGTCGTGGCGCACTTCCACTACACCCTGTTCGGTACCCTGGTCTTCGCTTCCTACTCGGGCGTTTACTTCTGGTTCCCGAAGATGACTGGTCGTATGCTCGACGAGAAGCTGGCAAAGGTTCACTTCTGGCTGACCTTCATCGGCTTCAACCTGACCTTCCTGGTCCAGCACTGGCTGGGTAACGAGGGTATGCCGCGTCGTTACGCCGACTACCTCGAGACTGACGGTTTCACCACCCTGAACATGATCTCCACCGTTGGTGCGTTCATCCTGGGTCTGTCTGTTATCCCGTTTGTCTGGAACGTCTTCAAGTCCTGGCGCTACGGTGAGGTCGTCACTGTTGATGACCCGTGGGGTTACGGTAACTCCCTCGAGTGGGCTACTTCTTGCCCGCCGCCGCGCCACAACTTCACCTCGATGCCGCGCATCCGCTCGGAGCGCCCGGCGTTCGAGCTGCACTACCCGCACATGGTTGAGCGTCAGCGCGCAGAGGCCCACGTTGGTCGTCAGCTCTAAGAGCTAGTGGCTACATGGCTGATGCAACTCTGAGTTAATAACTACGCGAAGCTAAGGCCCCATCACGGTTCTCCGTGATGGGGCCTTAGTCTTGTCTTTGAGAGTCTTTCCTAGGGAAGAGGCAGTAAGAGAGCGCAGGGAGAGCAGGGGGGGGGCAGGGAGCGCCAGAAGGGCAAGAGAGCAGGGCGATGGCTAGCGCCTGTCACTGGCCACCCACTGAAGTGCGGAATCCCACTATGCGATGAGCACTCTGCCGGGGCTTCATGCGATACTGGATTGGTGAATGAACAGGTAATTATCTCTCCCAGTCAGTCTGTAGATACCGATGCTCTATCGGTTTCGTTGGCACCGGGACTAGCTCCGGTGCTTATTACCGCTGTTGGCCGAGACCGCCCGGGTGTCTCCGCAGCTTTCTTCCGCGTGCTCGCGGCCCACGGAGTTCAAATTTTGGATGTGGAACAGTCGGTGTTCCGCTCTAATCTGAGCCTCGGTGCGCTTGTTGGTGTCACAGAAGAAAAGGTCGGTGTTCTCCGTGAGGGACTCATTGAAACACTGAAGCCTCACGGCATGACTGTCAGTTTCCAGCTGGATGCCCCGATTGAGCGCAGCGATGGCTCCACCCACGCACTTGTCGTGTTGGGCAATCCGGTCAACGCTGAGGATATTTCCCGTATCGGCCGCACTCTTGCTGATTACGGTGCAAACATCGATTCCATTCGCGGTATTGCTGACTACCCAGTCACTGGCCTGGAATTGCTGGTCTCTATTCCGGACCCGAAGCCGGGTGCGGGCATTCCGCTGCGTAAGGCACTGGCCGAGCTTGCACAGGACCAGGACATTGACATCGCAATTGAACGCGCTGGTTTGCAACGCCGCTCCAAGCGCTTGATTTGTTTCGATGTGGACTCGACCTTGATTACCGGTGAGGTCATTGAGATGCTGGCCGCCCATGCTGGTCGCGAGGCGGAGGTTGCAGCGGTTACAGAGCGCGCTATGCGCGGTGAGCTGGACTTCGCCGAGTCACTGCATGAGCGAGTTAAGGCTCTGGCTGGCCTGCCGGTCAGTGTCCTAGAGGAAGTCACTAACTCCATCGAGCTGACTCCAGGCGCCCGCACCACGATCCGCACGCTGAAGCGCCTCGGTTACAAGTGTGGTGCTGTCTCCGGTGGCTTTATCCAGATCTTGGAGCCGCTGGCAAAGGATCTCGGTCTGGACTTTTACAAGGCGAATACCCTCGAGGTCGAGGACGGAAAGCTGACTGGACGCGTGGTCGGCGATGTCGTCGATAGGCAGGAGAAGGCCCGCAGCCTCAAGACGTTCGCCGCAGAGTCGGGGCTTCAGATGCATCAGACCGTTGCGGTCGGCGATGGGGCCAATGACATCGATATGTTGTCGGTCGCAGGCCTTGGTATTGCTTTCAATGCCAAGCCGGCGCTGAAGGAAATCGCTGACACGTCCGTCAACGTTCCATTCATGGACTCGATTCTGTTCATGCTGGGCATTTCCCGCGATGAAATCGACGATGCCGACCGCGAAGATGGCACCTTCCGCCGCGTGCCGTTGGAGCAGTAGTGCAACGCGAGGATCACAAGGATCCAGCTGTCACGGACGCATCATCGGTACCGGAGTGGTTCCGTATCGCCCATAATCTCCTGCCGCAACCTGATAGGGAAGACCACGGCGAGGATGTGCCGTGGGCAATGGCTATTGTGCTTGAGGTTCCGAAGAAGGAACGCCCCTCGCGCACTGCGCTGCTCCGCGCTGCCGCGATGGCTGTGGTTGCTTGTTGCCTGGACGAACGCGCAGGCGATGACACTTCTGCCTATCAACAAGGTCTGGCGTCTTGGTACGGTGCGCGCATCCGCAAGCTCACACGTCGCGCTCGCAATATCGGCTGGCAACGCGCTCAGCTTGCACCGGGTGTCACCGTGGACGTCGACGGCGCGCAAGCTCGCGCACTAGTGCCAACGCCTGTCGACGAAACCTACCCGGAGATTGCCAAACTACAAATTTCCGGCACCGATTTGCCTTACGACGACCCGGAGAACACATCTCCCGGCGCCCCGGGCGACCATGAGAGCGCTGACACCTTTGCTCCGCCAGTGATTTGGGTGGACAAAAACCTGAATATGTCCGTAGGAAAGGTGGCCGCGCAAGTTGGACACGGCTCGATGCTCTATGCGGCCAGCCTGTCGGTCGAGGACGCTTGGGCGTGGGCGCAAAGTGGTTATGCGTTAGATGTGAAAGAAGTACCGCGGGAGCAGTGGCCAGCGCCAGAGCCCCGCGCGGTTGAGGTTCAGGATGCCGGGTTTACCGAGATTGCACCCGGTTCAGTCACCGTGGCGGTGACCCCTGGGGCAGTAACTCACGACTGAGCGCGTGCTGCCTCCATGGCCTTGAGATCCTTGCGCAGAATCTTGCCCGTCGCCGACTTCGGGATTTCATCCATGAACTCGACTGCTCGCACCTTCTTGTACGGTGCGACGCGGTCGGCGACGTAGTCCATAATCTCGTCTTCAGTCACCTGCTTGCCCGCCTTGAGGACAACGTAGGCCTTAGGAATCTCCTCGCCGTCGGAGCGAACGACACCACTGCAGGCGGCATCGGCAATATCCGGGTGGCTGAGCAGCACGGACTCGAGCTCGGCCGGCGGAACCTGGTAGCCCTTGTACTTAATCAGTTCCTTGAAGCGGTCGACGATGTACACATTCCCGTGTTCGTCGAGTTCCGCAACGTCGCCGGTACGCAGCCAACCGTCGACAAGCGTCTCTGCCGTCGCCTTCGGGTTGTTGAGGTAGCCCTTCATCACCTGTGGACCATGAATCCATAGCTCACCTGCCTCCGAGCGCCCCTCGGCGGGAACCGGGATTTCCTCAAAGCTGTCGGAGTCGAGGTTGACAATCTTGTACTGAGTGTTGGGGACTGCGCGACCGATCGAGTCCAGCGGACTATCGTGGCCGATGCGGATGTGGGCTGCTGGCGAGGACTCGGTCATGCCGAAGCCCTGTGCGACCACGCAGTCAAGGCGCTTTTCCACCTGTTCCGCGAGGTCAAGTTGGAGAGAAGCGGCACCCGAGAAGATTGTCTCCAGGCTGGACAGGTCAAAGGAATCGACAGCTGGGTGCTTGGCCAGGCCCACAGCTACAGGCGGTGCGATGAACGCGAACTTCACCTTGTGCTCGGCGATGATGGACAGGAAATCGACGAGGTCGAACTTGCCCATGGTGTACTGCGTCGTGCGGCGCCACAGGCACAGATTCAGCAGCGCAGTCAGGCCGTAGATGTGGAAAAACGGCAGGATAGTGACAGCCGGGGTGTCCTCGGTCAGCGCGTTGACTGTAGCTCCACCCGCCTGAGCGACGTTGGCCACCAAGTTGCGGTGAGTGAGCTGGACGCCCTTCGGTACACCGGTGGTTCCCGAGGAAAACGGAATCACGGCAACGTCATCGGGTGATACGTCGACGTCCGGGGCTGCGTGCCCCTCGGCAAGCAGCTCGCCCATGCCGTGGAGACCCGTCAGGCCGATAATCATCTCTTCCGGCAGACCAGCAGCCTCAGCGCCGTGGGCGCCAGCCCAACCGATTGAGGAGGTCGTCAGCATCATCTTCGCGTCAGACATCCGGAGTTGGTTTTCAATGTCCTCCGCAGTTGCCAGCGATGCGACCGTCGTGCAGACAGCCCCCGCGCGTAGGACACCGTGAAGAGCGACCGCGAAGGTTGTCGAGTTGGGGCAGTGGAGAGCCACAACGTCGCCCTTCTTAATCCCACGTGCTGCCAGCGCACCCGCAAACTTCTCAATGCTGGCCTTCAGATCACCGAAGGTGACCTCGGAGCCTGAGTCAACGATTGCAAGCTTGTCCTGGTGACGTGGCTCAATTTCTCCGAAGAGGAACTCAAAGAGTGAGGTCTCCGGGATGTCGATGTCGGGGAGGTTGCTGGAAAGGGGCATGCAGGAAATCGCCTTTCTAATCTCGTGCACGGCTGCCAAGTGTCCTGCTTCATTAGCTCGGGCACTGTAGCAGTGCTGTGTTTCACATCACAATAATGTATTGGATAGAAAAGCGTGGGATTTTTTCCAGAAACTATGCCTAATCCAGCGTCACCTCGTGAGCCCAGACAGCCCCCTCTGAATCAGCTTTGGGTCAGCCGCTGCAACGCTCCAGCCGCAATATCCAGGTTGGTCGTCCGCCAGAAGTCAGGCATCGACGCGGCGATCCAGGAACCATAGCGTGCAGTAGCCAACCGTGAATCCAGTACCGCAACAACCCCGCGGTCATCGACTTGGCGTAGCAGACGACCAGAACCCTGCGCCATCAGCAGCGCTGCATGTGTCGCTGAGACCTCCATAAAACCGTTTCGGCCAGCGGCATTAGCCGCATCGGAGCGCGCGGACAAAAGCGGGTCGTCGGGGCGGGGGAACGGGATGCGATCGATGATGACACACGATAGCGATGGGCCAGGAACATCGACGCCTTGCCACAGCGTCAGCGTGCCAAACAAGCATGTCTGCGGATTAGCTGCGAAGCGATCAACCAGAGCACCGATAGAGTCATCGCCTTGGCACAGCACGTCGTAAGGCAGGCGCTTGCGCATTTCCTCCGCCGCTGCCTCGGCGCCTCGGCGAGAAGAAAACAGCCCGAGCGTTCGCCCACCAGCGGCGCGGATGAGGCGCTCCATGATCGCGAACTGCTCTGGTGTGGCGCCGTCGCGTCCAGGTCGTGGCAGGTCGCGTGCGACGTAGAGGATGCCAGATTTCTGCGGGTCAAAGGGCGTGCCGACGTCCAAGCCATCCCACCCACCGGAGGGAAGCCCCCAAGCGGCGGCCATGGCATCGAACTTGCCGCCAAGAGCAAGTGTTGCTGAGGTCAAAACGACGGTGGATTCGCCGAAGAGGCGTTCGCGAAGCAGTGCTGCGATGGACAGGGGAGCGACATAAACTGTCTTGTTCTCGCCAAGCCATACGACATCGTCGCTACTGAACTCTAGAATTCGCACGACTGTGTCGTGCATATTCTCCACGGCAGCGCGGACGGTCTGGCGCTCAGTGTTGTCAGAGTCAGAACCCGAACCACCGGAGCCCGACCCGCCAGAGCTGCCTGAACTAGAGGTACCTAGCGTGGTCTGTAGTTGCCACAGGCTATCGCGGAGCGAAGCTAGCGCCGCTCCAAGCTCACCGGGAATTTCTTCGAGTGCGCCGCTGTAGGCGTCGGCAAGCAATGCGACGGTCTCGCCGAGTAAATCCGTGGCATCGGTGACATCATCCACCTGCTCTGCGGCGCCGAATTTGCGGGCGCGCCGGGCCATCATGGTGATACCGGCAGGGGAGAGCTCGTCGGTGGCAACAGAGGTGATTCGACCGTCGAGCTCGTGAGCCTCGTCAATGACAACGCAGTCGTGCTGCGGCAAAATCATGGCGTCGGAGAGCGCATCGATGGCCAACAGTGCGTGATTGGTGACAACGATGTCGACGTTGGAGGCCTCGCGGCGGGCTTGTTCGGCGAAACACTCCTCGCCGAAAGGGCAGGAAATGGCACCGACGCATTCGCGAGCCGTGACGGAGACCTGCCGCCAGGCTTCGTTGGAAACGCCCTTGTCCAGGCTGTCGCGGTCGCCGGTGTCGGTGTCATTGGCCCACTCGCGTAGCCGCATGACCTCGGCAGCGGTTCGGCTGAGCTGCGCTTCGCTGAGTAGAGCAGTGGGGCCGCCCATAGCGGTCGGCTCGGATTCATCACCGTCCATGACGGGATCTTTGATGACATTTCCGACCTTGGACTTGCACAGGTAGTTCGAGCGGCCCTTGAGGATTGCGAAGGTTGGCGTACGGGACAAGTGTGGCTCTAGCGAACTGACTAGCCGCGGCAAGTCGCGTTCGACCAGCTGGCGTTGCAGCGCAATGGTCGCCGTGGAAACGATTACAGACTCGTCGGACTCCATTGCTTGCACAATGGCAGGCACCAGGTAGGCCAGCGACTTACCCGTACCGGTACCTGCCTGTACCGCTAGGTGCCGCTCGCGCGCAAAGGCGGAGGCCACCGACCGGGACATTTTGACCTGATTCGGTCGAGTCGTTCCGCCGAGTTCCTTCACTGCCGCATCGAGAAGAGCTTCGATGCTATCCGCGTTATGGACGCTGGCTCTCGGTGAAGCTAGCTCGTCAACATCGTCAACATCGTCAAAGTCCTCAAAGTCGTCCGATAGCTCAGCAAAATTTGCGTGCTCGGTACTGTCCGACACAGTTCCCCCGCCGCCTAAACGCCGTGAAAACGGACGGACAGTACCGGCTCGTCACGGGAAAGTGCGAGCCCCTCCCAAGGGAGGCTGACCAGCGCCTTAACCAAGTGATCGCGGGACTCCTCCAAGGTCGGTAGACCATCGACGACCTCGCCATCGCGCATCATCGGAATGGTCAGATCGCGGTAGTGCAGGTTGCCCACATCCGGGATTTCCGAGCCGAGCGGGAAAGCGATTTCCTCTACGGCGGTACCGGAACGGCGACAGGTACGAATCGCCGCCTTCACGCCACCATGGCTCCGCTTATCCAGAGAACGCTTGGCGACGGGCACCCCATCAACTTCGACCATCTTGTAGACCAGGCCCGCAGTCGGTGCGCCGGAGCCAGTGACTACAGAGGTGCCCACGCCGTAGACATCGACCGGCTCTGCCCTCAGCGCCGCAATGGCGAACTCGTCGAGGTCAGAGGACACTACGATGTTGGTGTTGTGCGCCCCCAGCGAGTCGAGCTGCTGACGCACCTGGCGAGCGAGAACTCCGAGGTCGCCGGAGTCAATACGTACACCGCCGAGTTCCGGACCCGCGACCTCAATAGCCGTATTGACGCCCTCGGTGATGTCGTAGGTATCCACCAACAAAGTGGTGTCGGTTCCCAGTGTGTCAATCTGAGCCTTGAAGGCCGCAGCCTCGTTCGTCGTGCCATCTGGGTTGGTGTGCAACAGAGTCCACGCGTGCGCAGCGGTACCGGAGGCTGGGATGTTGTACCGTGCCGCTGCCTCCAAGTTGGAGGTGGCGCTAAAACCTGCCAGGTAAGCGGCGCGGGCAGCAGTCACAGCTGCTTCTTCATGAGTGCGACGCGAACCCATTTCAATAATCGGGCGCCCACCGGCAGCCGTGACCATTCGGGTTGCTGCCGAGGCGATGGCGGAGTCTGCATTGAGAATGGAGAGAATAACAGTCTCCAAAATGACGCACTCGGCGAAAGTGCCTCGCACCGTCAAAATGGGCGAGGCGGGGAAGTAGAGCTCTCCCTCGCGGTAGCCGTCGACTTGGCCACTGAAGGAATAGTTACGCAGGTAATCCAGCGTCCTGTCATCGAGGAAGTCCAGCGAAGCCAGCTGTTCCTCGGTGAAGCGGAAGTTGCGGATAGCATCCAACACACGCGCTGTACCAGCGACAACGCCATAGCGGCGCTCATTCGGTAGACGACGGCCAAACACCTCGAAGGCGACCTGGCGCTCGCCGGATCCGTCGGCAAGCGATGCCTGCAGCATCGTCAGCTCGTACTTATCGGTGAGAAGGGCGGTGGAGGAATGCTTATCAATCACGGTCAATAGTCTAGTCGGCTGAAGCGGGCCGGGGCAGTCGGTTCCGGCGAGCGCGCGCCACTCCGTACTATCCTGGTGCCTATGAGCATGCCAGCAGCAACACCGATGCCCACTATGGATGCCGATGTCGTGACGGAATCGAACCGACCCTGGCAGTGCATTGTGTGGGATGACCAGGTTAATTCGATGAGTTATGTCACCTACGTGTTTCAGATGCTCTTCGGCATGGACCGAAAGAAGGCGCACGCGCTGATGATGACGGTTCACACGGAGGGCAAGGCAATCGTGTCTTCCGGTGAGCGTGACAAGGTGGAGGCCGATGTGAAGAAGCTCCACAAGGCAGGCTTGTGGGCAACAATGGAGCAGGCTGACTAAGCCGATATTCGACAGCGGGAGAGAATTTACATGCGTCCTTGGAAGCGCAAGCGATCCCTTCTCGGCGGTGGCGTCAAGTACGTCACGGCTTTTGAAGGCGCGGAGCGGGATTTGCTGCTGAATCTGGCTGCTACTGTGGCGGACTCGCTGATGGAGCGAGCCCGGTCGGCGCCGAAGGATGAGCTCGCGGAAATGACGGGAATGCCTGTCGGGCACTCCGAGGCCCCATCCGATCCGAAGCTTGCGCGACTGTTGCCGGACTTCACCAAGCCGGGTGAGGAGAGCGTGGAGGGGGAAAACGCCCTCATGCGCCAGCTGCATGAATCGGAGATTGTAGAGAGCAAGCTCCATTCCCTGCGTGCGATTATCGACGCCCTGGAGCCCGCCGAGTCGGGGCAGGTATCCATTTCGGAAAGTGATGCCCATGCCTGGGTGGCGGGTATCAATGACCTACGTATTTACCTGCATGTTTCCATGGAGAACCTCAATGGCTCCATCGAACAGATTGAGCAGACCGACGCGATGTACCAGTGGCTGTCCTACAACCAAGAGTCACTGTTGGACCAGTTCATGGGTGAGTAGCGAATCCGAGCAAAACCCCGAAAGATGCAGTAATCAACTGAGGCTAGCTGCCATGAACTGTGGTGAAAGGTGCCGTGGTCGACAATGAATTCTGAGATCTTCGCAATCAGCCCCACCGACATTCGACACCAAGCCAGCAGTGCTGCGCTGGGCACGAGCATCGACATCGGCGCAGGCTGTCTCGACTCCATCGACGGCATCTCCATCGGCCATGCTGCTGAGGGGGATACCGGAGTCACCGTCATCGCCGCTCCAGGCGGCGCTGTCGGCGCTGTCGATGTCCGCGGCGGCGGTCCGGGCACCCGCGAGACCGACCTGCTCGCACCGGAGAATACCGTCGAACGCGCCCACGCTGTCGTTTTGGCTGGCGGCTCCGCGTACGGCCTCGCAGCTGCCGACGGAGTTATGCGCGAACTGCGCGACCGCGGCATTGGCTTTGAGGTCACCCCAACTCGTCCGGATATCCTCGTGCCCATCGTTCCCGGTGCTGTCATCTTCGACTTGCTGTTGGGGGAGCCGACGCTGCCCACCGCTGCACTCGGGCGCGAGGCGTTGTCGCACGCGCTTGACGACGTCCCGGAGGGCACTCCCTCCGGCACAATAGGTGCCGGTGTTGGCGCTATGGCCGGGGCAATCAAGGGTGGTTTTGGACAAGCCCGTGTGACCTCCGCCGATGGTAAGTACTTTGTGGCTGCCGCAATGGTGGTCAACTCCTTTGGTGCGGTCATTGACCCGGAGGGACACCTTTACGGAATGCCCGCGGCTGCCGGTGCCAGCAAGGAGGCATTGGCCCAGCTGGACCAGGTTTTCGTCGGTAGGACCAAGATTCTCGCCGATGAGGCTGGACACGGGGAATCGTCGGCAAGCACGCGAAACACAACGATTGGCACATTGATAACCAATGCGCCGGTGACAACTGCGCAGTTGAAGCGGTTGGCGATGTGCGGTCATGATGGGCTGGCACGAGCGATTCGGCCGGCCCATGCGCCGATGGACGGTGACACGCTGTTTGCCCTCAGCTCGGCCGATGCGGCGGATAGCGGAAACGCTGAACCCGTGGGCTCGGATGTGGTGGCCCTGTTGGCTGCGATGGCGGCCGATGCGGTGCAGATGGCTATTGTCGATGCCGTGATGAGTGCAACGGGACGCGCGGGAGTGGCCGCGCTGTCAGAGATGCTGGATAAGTAGTGAGGGAAGTGCGCCAATGAATCCGCAATGGAGCTCGGGACAACAGCAGAATTACCAGAACTATGCGCAGTACCCGATGGGCGGTCCCGTGCAGACGCGGCGGAATAATCAGATTGTTCCACAGGATCGCGACGGCGGGCTCGGGGCGGCCATCAGTACGGCTATTGGGTACCTGGCACTTATCTGGACGGTCTTTCTTGTCAACGAATTCATCTTTGGTGGGGCGCTGAACAACTTCGGTGTGCGCCCACGCGAAACCTCGACGCTGTGGGGAATTTTGACCGCACCGCTGCTGCACGCAGATTACGGGCACATTGTGGCGAACTCTCTGCCCGGGGCGTTGTTCGCCGGTTTGATTGCAATGTCGTCGAAGCGGCTATTTTGGCAGGTCACACTCTTGATTACGGTCGTTGGTGGCGGTCTGACCTGGCTGGTCGGCGGTGTAAATACCGTCCACATCGGTGCGTCCGGCCTGATTTACGGCTGGCTGGCGTTTTTGGTCGTACGCGGTTTCGTGAATCGTCGGGTGATGCAGATTATTTTGGGCGTGATTCTGGCATCGATGTATTCGGGTCTTATCTGGGGAGTGCTGCCAACACAGATGGCTGTTAGTTGGCAGATGCACCTCTTCGGTGGGCTTGCGGGCATCTGGGCTGCGGTGATGTTTAAGCGCGGTCGTGCACGTGGCTAAGAGTGCACGTCGCTAAGAGCCCGAGGTACGTGGCATCAGCTCCTGACGAAATCGGCCTAGAATAGGAGCTTCGGTGTTTGACCAACGATATGAGGAGTCCAGATAGCGGTGGGAGCAGGAGCAGAAACTCAGGCAGTCAATCAGCTGACAGCGCAGGATAGTGGCTTCCCCGACCGAACAGCGCCGATTGGCATCTTTGACTCCGGCGTCGGTGGGCTGACAGTGGCACGTGCCATCATGGATCAGCTGCCGCACGAGTCGATTATGTACATCGGCGATACTGCCAACGGCCCTTACGGGCCGCTGCGCATCGCCGAGGTTCGTCAGCACGCTGAAGCGATTGCCGATGAACTGGTTGCACGCGGCTGCAAGATGATTGTCATTGCCTGCAACACGGCTTCGGCCGCATTTTTGCGTGATGCCCGCGAGCGCTACCCAGTCCCAGTAGTCGAGGTCATTCTGCCCGCTGTGCGCCGTGCGGTCTCGACCACCAGGAACGGAAAAGTCGGCGTAATCGGTACCGCCGCCACAATTCGCTCCCGTGCCTACCAAGATCTCTTTGATGCAGTGCCCGGCGTGGATGTCTCCGCGGTCGACTGCCCGCGATTCGTGGACTTTGTCGAGCGAGGAATTACCTCCGGTCGCCAGATTCTGGGACTTGCAGAGGGCTACCTCGCGCCATTGCAGGCCGATGGTGTGGACACCCTCGTGCTGGGCTGCACCCACTATCCGCTGCTGTCTGGTGTGATTCAGCTGGCTATGGGGGAGGACGTCGCCCTAGTGTCGTCGGCGGAGGAGACGTCGAAGGATGTTCTGCGCATCCTCACAAAGACCGACATGCTCGCTGACCCGGAGAGTAATCCGAACCCTGTGCGCACATTCGAATCCACTGGAGATCCGCAAGTTTTTGCATCCCTGGCAAAGCGCTTCCTTGGGCCGGGTATTAGCCAGGTCACTATGCATTCCCAAATGTGACCTTTCTTATTAAATCCAGACACTCCATTGGTTTTTTGCTCGTTTTTGATCAATTACATGGCAAGCTTGAAGTATGCGATTGAAGGTTCTGGGATGTACAGGCAGCATGGGTGGCCCATCGGCGCCAGCATCTGGCTACCTCATTGAGCTGGATAACGGTCGAACCTTTGTCATTGATTTGGGTCCCGGTGTCCTCGCCGAATTGCAGAAGATCTCTGATCCTGCAGCTTGTGATTTGTTACTAACTCATGTGCACCCAGACCACACTGCAGACATTCCAGGGCTGCTCGTCTGGCGTCGCTTCCACCCGACAGCCCCGGCGAGTTCCCGGAATCTCCTGGTTGGCCCCGGAGACATTCACGACCGGATAGGCACCATGTGCAAAGCACTGGGAAGTGAAGAAGATGCCAACCTGGAAGACACTTTTGATCAGGTTGTGAGTAACCCCGGTGAGCCACTGTTAGTCGGTGGGGACGAAGCGGACGGAGGCGCCGTCGTCACGCCGTATAACATGGTCCACCCGGTGCCAGCTGTTGGATATCGCATTGAAGCAGATGGTCTGACCATTGCGTACACCGGAGATACTGCGTGGACCGATGAATTGGTGGAGCTGGCGCGGGATGCGGATATCTTCATCTGCGAAGCCACATGGTGCAGCAACGAAGAGGGCACCCCACCGGACATGCACCTGACAGGCTTTGAGGCCGGAAAGGCAGCGACGCTGGCGGGGGTTAAGAAGCTGGTGCTGACTCACATTCCGCCATACGCCGACGGTGAAGAAGCACTACGTGCTGCGAAGAGTACCTTTGCCGGTGACGTTGAATTGGCCTACCTGGGCATGGAGCTAGGCGGCTAGTCACAGCGACTATCGGGTTTCCGTACAGCTGTCGCACCGCTTCCGCGCCGGGCGGTAGGGTAGTTGGCATGACTACAGCTAATTCCGATTTTCGCCGTGCCGATGGACGCGCGGTTGATGAAATGCGCAAGGTGACCATCACTCGCGGCTTCACCGACAATCCGGCCGGTTCTGTGCTGGTTACTTTCGGTAATACGCGTGTAATGTGCACCGCTTCCGTCGAACAGTCGGTGCCACGATTCAAGCGTGACTCCGGCGAGGGCTGGTTGACCGCTGAGTACTCCATGCTGCCGGCCTCTACCCACGAGCGCATGCCCCGCGAGTCAATGCGCGGCAAGGTCAAGGGTCGCACTCACGAGATTTCCCGTCTGATCGGTCGCTCCTTGCGAGCTGCTATCGACTTGAAGGAACTCGGTGAGAACACCATCAACATCGACTGTGATGTTCTGCAGGCGGATGGTGGTACCCGAACCGCTTCCATCACCGGTGCGTACGTCGCGCTGGCTGATGCCCTGACCTACCTGCATGCAGCGGGTGCAGTTCCGGGCACCCCGCTGAAGGCACCAGTCGCAGCTGTTTCGGTTGGCATTATTGATGGCCGTGTCTGCCTGGATCTGCCTTACGAGGAGGACTCTCGCGCTGAGGTCGACCTCAACGTGGTGATGACCGCAGAGGGTAAGTTCGTCGAAATCCAGGGCACTGGCGAGGAAGGCACCTTTGACCGAGGTCAGCTGAATGACATGCTCGACTCGGCGGAAAAGGGTCTGCGTGAGCTCGTTGCCCTGCAGCAGGAAGTTCTGCGTGCGCCGTACCCGGGTGAGCTGCCGTGAAGCTCCTCGTCGCTACCCGAAATTCTAAAAAACTAGTCGAGCTCGACCGCATCCTGCGTGCGGCGGGTATTGATTCGGTGGAACTTCTTTCGCTTAGCGACGTCCCGGAGTACCCAGAGCGCCCCGAAACCGGTCGCACTTTTGCGGACAACGCCTACATCAAGGCTTTCGATGGTGCGACACACACCGGCTACGCGTGCTTGGCAGACGATTCGGGGCTCAGCGTCGATGAGCTAAACGGCATGCCGGGTGTGCTCTCGGCGCGCTGGTCCGGCACTCACGGCGACGATGTCGCTAACTACGAGCTGCTGCTCGCCCAGATGGGGGACTGCCCAGATGAGCGTCGTACGGCGTCCTTCCGTACCGCCTGCGCGTTGGTCGTCCCCGGTGTCAAGGAGGTGCCGTCCGCGCTTGCCGACGGCGGTTTCCCAGCCGTCCTCGATGAAGCCGGTAATCTGCTGCTGGTTGTAGAGGGCCGCTGGCCTGGCGCCATTCTGCGCGAGCCTGTTGGGGACAATGGGTTCGGCTACGATCCGGTGTTCGCGCCCGCAGTTGGGGAGGGCAACGAAGCTGAGGGGGCCTTGTCTGCGGCACAAATGAGCGCCGAAGACAAGGACGCTTTTAGCCACAGGGGGCGTGCACTGCGTGCCTTGACTCCGGCGCTGAAAATTCTGGCTGAGGTTGAGGCTAAGGGGTAGCCCTCGGGCTGCCGAGAGCCCGCTACTTCAGCTGGAAAGCGGTCTCGACTTCCTCACGACGCTTCTTCTCGACGAAGAAGGAGAGGAACGGGACCACGCCACCGAGCGCGGTGATAATCCACTTTGCTGGTTCCCAGCGGGCCTTGGTACCCAGGTTTACGGTGGCAATGAGGAATGCCATGTAGCCGAAGCCGTGAATCTGGGCGGTGTAGAAGAACCACCGCGGCGCGTCGGCGGAGTTGTCGAGGATGAGGTACTTGTAAATCATCTCGGCACACAGCAAGAGCAGCATCACACCCGTGAAGTAGGCGGTGACGGAGAAGTACGTCAGTGCCTTCCTTACGCGCTCTTGACGATCTGGATTGATGTTGGTCACTAAAAGTCCTTTTCTCGAATAAGCAGTTATCGCCTAGGCGTTGGTGCCAGAATCCGTCGATTGTGTCTCATCCACACGCTGCACCTTTCGCGAGCCATCTGGGTTGGTCGGCAGGAATTCGTCTGGAATTTCCGTCATGACATCGTCTTTAGCCTCAAATGCGGCCTCGCTATTGCCGCTCAGGCGTTCGCGTTCGTACTCCATGTATTTGCGGTAGGCCCAAATAAAGAACAGGCCGAAAGCTGGCCACTGCAGTGCGTAGCCCAGGTTTTGGAATGAGCTGGTTGTGTTCCACCTGCTGAGCTGCCAGTAGGCGAGTGCAAGAGTGGCGCCGACTGCAAGAGCCAAGAAGATTAGTTGCACCACGCGGGTACGAGTGGGAATCTTCGCTGGCTTGTCAGTGGTATTGGAATGCTGTGAAGTGGACACATAACCACCATAGCTAGTCCGTGACCTGCCAAGCTAGCGCGCTCGCTGGATAGGCAGGGGATGGGACATTAGGAAATCTGCGGCAAACCCGTTAAAGTGTGTACAGTCCAAATGAGCTGTGAAAGTTCGTTGTGCCTGTAGGTGGCTAATAGGTAGTCCATGCTTACGGGGACTGTACGTAACTGTCACGGATTCGCGACGGGCGCCTGTGGCGGAATTGGCAGACGCGCTGGATTTAGGTTCCAGTGCCTTAGGGCGTGGGAGTTCAAGTCTCCCCAGGCGCACACATAAATACCCCGTGACTATGCAGGTCACGGGGTGTTTTCGTTCTCCAGCCCGCCAGATTTTTCGCCCTCATTACGCTGCGTGCCCAAAATCTGCCCCATTTCCCGCCCGAAGCTATTCCAAGGTCGCTAATCTCCCGTGCACGGTGTAGAACCATGACTATGAAAATTGTTGTCTGCGTCGTTTATCCCCGCTATCCGGATAACACTGAACCTCTCGGCGGGTTCGTCGAGTCCGAGGAGACCGCCCGCAAGATAGACGACTGGTGGCGTGCACAACCTGGCGACATGATTGGTACCTGGGAAGATTTCGAGGTCGAGGTCGAAAGCCGCGACCAGATTCTCTACGGGGTATTTAGTGGTACGCCCACTCTTGAAATCACCGATAGCAATTTCTGGGACCCCATCTGTCACGGGGTGTACACCGACCGCAAGGTGGCTGAACACGCGGCAAAACCCAAGACAATGTGGGAGGCCAACAACTGCCCGCCAAAGTTCGTGCTCCCCTTCCGTCTGGGCTGGAAATTTGACCGGTATTTCCCCGATGGAAAACCCTGGCCGCCAGACCAGTTGTAGACCTGCGACAGTCCTGCCTCTTTTAGCGGGAACGCAAGACGGGGCAGTCGCACAGCGCGCGTGAGTGCCATTCTGGGAAACCTTTGTTCGCTCATTCCACTGCGTAGGGCAATCGAATCTGTCGATACAATGACGCTGATCGAATCGTATCTTGAATCGTAAGGTGGAAGCAGGGAGGCAACATGAGCATCTCGATGCATCTGGATGAGTACATGGCGCGTCGTGGCATAGTTCCCGACGACACTGTGGTCAACGATGATCCCTGCGCAATCTTCGACGGCAAGGTCGAGCGCGATGGTAAGTCGCAGCAGGATCTTGAAGAGTCAGAGCGGCGCTTAGAAGAAGCGGAGTCCACAATTCTGGATATGCTAGGCGATTAATCGAGGAAAGATTGAGCGTTCTCGGCGCCCATTGACACGCATTCCGGGTGTGATGTTCATCACCGATTGGGCATAAATTGGCTCGGTCTTCCGCGTTTTATTTTCCACCGCCGGCGCTGCCAGGGTGGTGAAGCGCAAGCAACTTTTCGACAGGGGAACACTGTTTCCTACCTGCGAAGTTCTTGCGCTTTCGAAGCGTTGTACTCGCTGATTTCGCAGCCGTGTTCAGCCTCTCGTTTTGGGGCTGCAAATTATCTTCGCGTTGATGGCGCCGCGAAACTGCGCGAGAAAAACATGATGGATTCCTCATGATTTATGGCATAGTGTCCTGGCAAGGATTTGGAAACAAAAGATGTTTTCATTTCGTACTCCACAAGACAAGGACCTCAGCCACGTGAAATACGAAAAACTCGCCACTTTGCAGACCAACGTCGTAACTGCTCCAGACCTGGGCACTTTTGCAGTCACTTTCGCCGGTCAATCGCAACCATGGCTGGACACTCTCTCCAGCGTCATGGCCAGTGGCAACTCAAAGAAACTACGGGAAGTTTTCACTCGCGCTGAGGAACTGCTCACACCGCTTGACGACGATCTCATCGGCCAGCTTCCCGCAGGTTTCGACCCCTTTGGCTGGGCAATCTCACTCGTTACAGACGAGCCATTTACCGGAGATACAACCAACCCTGCGGTCAGCGTCCCGGGCATCGTCTTGGCACAGTTGGGCATTGTCGAGTTGCTGGAAAAGCAGGGAATTAATATCACCGAAGCGGTAGCGGTAACCGGTCATTCGCAAGGTGTTCTTGCCGCTGAGATTGTCGCTCGCCCAGAGAAGGCAGCAGAGCTTCTGGCGCTAGCTCGCCTCATCGGTGTGGCGTGTGCGCGCGGAAGCCGAGTAGCCGGATTTGGGCACGCGCCGATGATGAGTATCTCTGGCCTGACGGTCGAGGAGTTGGAGCCTTTCCTCCCCCAGGGCTGTGTCATCGGTCTGAAGAATACGCAGACTACCAGCGTAGTTATCGGCAAGCAGGATGAACTAGACCAGCTGGCAGAGCAGCTCACAACGCAGCAGCCGAAGGGTCGGAGAGTCGAATGTACAGTTCTGCCAGTTAGTGGCGCATTCCATCACCCAGCGCTGGTACCTGCTGTGGCATGGGTAGTGGAGCGAGCTGAGCGCATTGGGCTAGATGCGGAAACGGCGGACCGGCTTGCGCGTGCAATCTTGGTTGACCCCAGTGACTGGAGCGCCGAGGTACGGGGGCTCATCGACCAAGGAGCAACCACCATTTTGGATCTGGGGCCGAACACAGGCGTCGTCAAGCTGACAGAACGCAACGCTGAAGGCTATGGCGTGGCGGTGATTCCTGCGGCGACAGCTGCGGGGAGGGGCGTCCTGTCTGAGAGCGACATTGAGCACCCGACATCGTGGCTGGAGTTTGCGCCGCGTCTGGTCACTGGAGACAAGCCCCGTGTCGAGACGAAGTTCACCAAGTTGACCGGGCGCTCGCCAATTCTGCTCGGCGGTATGACCCCGACAACCGTTGACCCTGAAATTGTGGCGGCTGCTGCGAATGCGGGGTTCTGGGCGGAGCTGGCCGGTGGCGGCCAAGTCACGCCGGAAATCTTCGAGGCTAATGTGGCGCGACTCTCCGATCTGCTCGAGGAGGGCCGCAGTGCACAGTTCAACACCATGTTTTTGGATCCGTACCTGTGGGGTTTGCACATTGGAAGCCGCCGTTTGCTCCCGCGCGCAGTGGCAGCGGGGCGACCGATTGATGGCGTCACCATCTCCGCGGGAATCCCCGAGGTGGACGAGGCAGTTGAGCTAGTAAAGCAGCTGCGTGAGGGCGGGATTCCGCATATCTCCTTCAAACCGGGCACAATCGCTCAAATCGAGTCGGTGCTCGAAATTGCAGACACCTTGGCGCAGCAGGGCACGCCGTATCCAATCATCATGCAGGTTGAAGGTGGGCGTGCCGGTGGCCACCACTCCTGGGAAGATCTCGATGACCTGCTAATTAACACCTACGCAAAGATCCGCAAGCGAGATGTGGTGCTTGCTGTTGGCGGCGGTATCGGCAAGCCAGAGCAGGCCCGTGATTATCTGATGGGCACGTGGTCGACACGGTGCGGATTGGCGCCGATGCCGGTAGATGCTGTCATCATCGGCACAGCTGCGATGGCAGCAAAGGAGTCGACCGCCTCCGAGTCCGTGAAACAAATGTTGGTCGACACCGTCGGCACTGACAACTGGATTCCCGCTGGTAGCGCCATGGATGGCATGGCGTCGGGGCGCAGCCAGTTGGGTGCTGATATCCACGAAATTGATAACGCCGCAGCACGCGCAGGCAGATTGCTTGACGAAGTCGCAGGTGACCTCACTAAGGTGACTGAACGACGCGCAGAGATCATCGAGGCGATTAACGCCACCGCGAAGCCGTACTTCGGAGATGTCAGCACCATGACGTATGCCGAGGTGCTGAACCGCTATCTCGAACTGTGTGCGCCCGAAGGGACGTTCCTCGATCCAACGTGGTCGACGCGCTTCGTCGCACTCGTCGACCGCGTAGAGGCACGACTGAATGCAGTCGACGCGGGCACGTTTGACGCGCTTGCCGACGGCGACAGCTTGCACACCCAGCCGCAGAACGAAATCTCGCGACTGTCCGGCCTGCTGGATCTGGATACCCAGCTCCACCCAGCAGATGTCACCTTCTTTATCTCTGAGCTCTGCCGCACACCTGGCAAACCTGTGCCATTCGTTCCGGTTATCGATGATGAGGTTCGTCGCTGGTGGCGATCGGACTCCCTATGGCAGGCGCATGACTCTCGCTACGATGCGGATCAAGTCTGCATCATCCCAGGGCCGCAGGCTGTTTCGGGCATTACCCGCGCGAATGAGCCAGTAGCGGAAATTCTGGGTCGGTTTGAAAAAGCTACTGCACAGGCATTGACGGATACCGGCTACCTGCCGGAGGCACCTGTTGACGCCCTCAGCCGGATGCTCGCAGCACCTGTGATTTGGTGGGCTGGTCGACAGCAGCCGAATCCGGCGCTGGCACTTGGCGCGGAACATGAGTGGGTATGTGTATCTGACGCAAGTGATGTCTCTCGTTCACAACGCCTGGAGCACCCAGGTACTGGTGCCATTTTGGAGACCATTGGAGCTGATGGCAGCAATGATGAGGGCGGGGAGGAGCTCGTCTGGGCACAGCTGACCGTTCCGCTGCCCGATGCTGCGGGGGAGAATACGCAACTGCGAATTCGCCTGTGCCAGAGTGCAGCGGTGGGCGCAGTGCCCGTCGTCAAGCATGAGGATGCGGCAGCCGCGATGCGGGAGCTGACGCGAATCGCGGCTGGCGGTGAGCTTGCAAACATCGTCGATGGGGTCGCGGAGTGGGAATCCGAGTGGGATCCGATGGCGATGGCTGACTACGATGCGGTCACTATTGCAGCTGCCGGCGACGAGTCGCAGGCGACGGTGCCGGACGCGTTGGTCGGGCATGCTTGGCCAGCGATTTTTGCGGCAGTCGCGCAGGCGCGTACTGAGACCGGCATTGATGTTGTTGAGGGCATGCTCGCGCTTGTTCACCTTGAGCATCACATTCGTATGATTGGGGCTCTGCCGCAGGAAACCACAACGTTGCGGATTAGCGCGCGTGTCGATGAGGTCGTTGATACGGACTTAGGGCGACTAGTTGTGGTGCGCGCGGAGGTTCGTGATGGCGATACGCTGCTCGCCACCTTGAGCGAACGGTTTGCCATTCGTGGCCGAAACGGCGGCGAGACAGCACGGACCAATACTGTGCCATTTCCAACGGTCACGGACACGCCACGGAGTTTCCGCGGTGCGTTGACCGTGGAAGCGCCTAAGGCGATGGAGCCATTTAGCTGTGTCACAGGCGATCGCAATCCTATCCACGTCGATTCCCGCGCGGCAGCGCTAGCTGGTCTACCAGGGGTTATTGTCCATGGAATGTGGCTGTCTGCAATGGCCGAGCATGCGGCTGTTGCCACGTCGGATGCCGGCATTGGCAATCGGGTGATTGAGTTCACGGCTACTATGCTGAGTCCGGTTCTACCTGGTCAGGAAGTGAAATTCTCTGTCGAACGCCGTGGTTTTGATGACCGTCCAGGCGCCGGTGAAGTCCGTGAAGCCACGGCCACAGTAGAGGGCGAGCTGGTACTGACTGCCACTGCTGTAATTGCCGCACCGACGACTGCATATGTCTTCCCTGGCCAGGGAATTCAATCACAGGGGATGGGGCTGTCTGCCCGGACTCGCAGCGTAGCGGCCCGCCGCGTGTGGGACCAGGCGGATGCGATGACCCGAGAGAAGCTTGGCTTTTCCGTACTGGCTATTGTTCGGGACAACCCGGTAGAGGTGGTTGTGGGTGGTGTGCGCTATTTCCACCCAGAAGGTGTCCTGAATCTGACTCAGTTCACCCAGGTTGCGATGGCGACGTTGGGGCTGGCGCAGGTTGCGGAGCTCCGTGAAGCAGGGCTGCTGGATGAAACAGCTCACTTTGCGGGACACTCTGTCGGTGAGTACAACGCGCTGGCGGCTTTCGCTGGTGCGCTTGACGCAGATGCCGCGTTGGAGGTTGTCTACCGCCGCGGTTTGACCATGCATGAACTGGTCGAACGTGATGAGCAGGGGAGGTCCAACTATGGTTTGTGCGCCCTGCGTCCGGACAAGATCGGCGTACGCGAGGACGAGGTCACTGAGTTTGTTAATCGGTTGTCGCAGGAAACCGGTGAGTTCCTCGAAGTCGTAAATCTCAACCTGGCAGGCAAGCAGTACGCCGTCGCCGGCACCGTCGCGGGTCTTGCGGCACTGGCTGAACAGTGCGAGCGCCGCAGCTCGGACGGCAAGGGATACGTGCGTATCCCAGGTATTGATGTGCCATTCCACTCCAGTGTCCTACGCGACGGTGTGGATTCCTTCCGTAAACACCTGGAGCGGCTGCTGCCAGCGGAAATCACTCCAGAGCGCCTGGTGGGACGCTATATCCCGAATCTCACCGCGACCTCTTTTGAGCTGACTGAGAAGTTCGTCCGCCAGATGGCTGCAGTCGTCGACTCAGACATTTTGGAACAAATCCTTGCCGACTTTGATACTGCCGCTGAAAACCCGGCGCGCCTGGCCCGCATGTTGCTGGTCGAGTTACTGGCCTGGCAATTCTGCTCACCGGTGAGGTGGATCGAAACGCAGGATCTGCTGCTTGAGGATCTCGGCGTCAGCCGCATTATTGAAGTTGGTGTAGGTACAGCGCCCACACTGGCAAACCTGGCTGCCCGCACCTGCCAGTTGCCCCGTCACCGAAGCCGTGACATTCGAGTACTCAATCTCGAACGTGATGCTGATGCAGTGTTTATGCGCGACCAAATTCAGCCGGAAAAGACTGAGCTCGAGTCGGAGGTGACACCGGAGCAGGACACGGCGCAGGCTCTATCTGGAGCAGCGGGAGAAACAGGAGCAGCAGGAGCAGCGGAGCCGGCAGTATCTGTCGACCAACTCGCGGCGACCGAACAGGCAACCACGATCACGAGTGCTGCCACTCCGGCTGCCGAAGTTGCTGATATCGCAGTCAGCCCGGCAGAAGCGTTGGAAGTTCTTATTTGCCAATGGACGAAGGTACGTCCCGACCAGCTCGGTGCCGCCGACTCCATTGAGACTCTGGTCGATGGAGTCTCATCTCGACGCAATCAACTGCTGCTCGATCTCGGAGTCGAATTCGACCTCGGTTCAATCGAAGGGGCCGCAGATGCGGAACTGGCTGATCTAAAGGACAAGATTGATAGCTTGGCCAGTGGATATTCCGCATTCGGCCCGATTCTCTCCGAAGCCATTGCCGACGGTATTCGCCGGATTACCGGTCCTGCCGGTGCAGGCGCGAATTACATCGATGACTATGTGGCCGATGAATGGCAGCTCGGCAAGGGGTGGGCAACCGCAGTTAGCGCCGAGATCATGCTCGGTACTCGCGAGGGCGCATCCCTGCGCGGTGGTGATCTTGCGCATCTGGCGCCGGCCGCCCCAACCAGTACTGCTGAACTCAACCAGCTGATCGATGAAGCAATCCTCGCGGTCGCCTCGCAACGAGGTGTATCTGTCGCTAAGCCGTCGGCAAGCGACAGTAGTGCTGGGATGGTCGACTCGGCTGCACTCACTGAGTTTGCAGATAAACTGACTGGTCAACGAGGAATTCTTGCCACCGCTGCACGCACGATTCTGGAGCAACTCGGCCACGAAATTACCGGTGCCATTGACTTCGATGCCGAAGACGCCGACAGCAACCTGGTAAATCTCGTCACTGCTGAACTCGGTGCGGACTGGCCGAAGCTGGTCACCCCGACGTTTACGCCCACCAAGGCAGTGCTGCTCGACGACCGCTGGGCCACCTCCCGCGATGACCTAGCACGCCTCTGGGCAGCCGCTGATGAAGACGTGGCTGACACCGCGCCGGGCAGTATCCACGAAACCGCAGTCGAGCAGGCACAGTGGTGGGCTGCCAAGGCAGACGCGGCAGGGCGGGCACAGTTGGCGAGTATCTACCGACAGCTGGCGGATGAGTCCATCACGAATGTGGACGAACTATCGATGAATGCCGACATCGCAGTTGTTACCGGTGCATCGCCAAATTCGATTGGCTCCGCTGTGACTGCACAGTTGCTGTCTCAGGGAGCAACCGTTGTTGTCACTACCTCACGCCTGGGACATGAGCGCCTGAGCTTCTACAAGCAGCTCTACCGCATGCATGCGCAGGGCGAGGCGAAGCTGTGGGTGGTACCGGCGAACCTGTCCAGCTTCCAGGACCTGGATTCCCTTATCGACTGGATCGGAACCGAGCAGACTACGACGATTGGTGCGGAAGTGGTTGTGACCAAGCCTGCACTGTCACCGACGTTGCTATTCCCGTTCGCGGCGCCTACGGTTTCGGGTTCGCTTGCCGACGCCGGTCCTGCGTCCGAGACCCAAATGCGTCTGCTTCTGTGGTCGGTGGAACGACTCATCGCAGGGATGTCAGCACTTGGCGGGGACAATAATCTGGACCATCGTTTGCATGTGGTGCTGCCGGGTTCACCGAACCGTGGTCGCTTCGGCGGTGATGGTGCCTATGGTGAAGCCAAGGCCGCACTCGATGCAGTGGTGGCGCGCTGGAATGTGGAGGACGCTTGGCGCACCCGCGCCACTCTGGCTCATGCACAGATTGGTTGGGTTCGAGGCACCAACCTGATGGGTGGAAACGATCCGCTGGTTGCTGCAGTGGAAACAAAGGGAGTTCGCACCTTCTCCACCGAAGAAATGGCAGCTGAACTCATTGAGCTCGCGAGCTCGGAGGCTCGGAAGAAGGCACAAACCCGCCCGATTCAGGCCGATCTCACCGGCGGATTGGGTGACGTCGACCTCAACATTGCGCAATTGGCGCAGGAGGCTGCGCAGGCGGCTGGCCCAACAGCTCAAAGCTCCGAGGTCGCTAGCGGGGCGCGTTCGCAGGAGCCGTCGTCAAGCCGTGTTCTGAGCGGTCTGCCAAGCCCACGCCGACCAATTGCGCAGACAACACCGACCTTTGGTGACATCGCAGCGGCTCCGGAGGACATGGTGGTCATTGTGGGCGCCGGTGAGCTTGGGCCGTACGGTTCTTCCCGGACGCGCTTTGAGGCTGAAGTCGATGATATTTCTGCAGCAGGAATTGTGGAATTAGCCTGGTCAATGGGGCTGATTTCCTATGAGGGTGGCTGGCGCGATGCCGACGGGCAACCGTTGGCAGAAAGCGACATTGCTACGCGCTACCGCGATGAAGTACTGGCGCGAGTTGGTGTGCGTCGTTACGCCGATGATGGCGATTTGGTTGACAATACGATGACTGAGCTGACCACGGTCTACCTGGATCGTGCGTTGAGCTTTGCTGTGCGTGACCGCGCGGCAGCGGAGACTTTTGTCAGTTCCAACCCGGACAACACCACTGCGAGCTTCGATGCCGAGACAGGGCAGTGGCTTGTGACACGGGCCGCTGGCACGCCAGTTCAGGTTCCACGCCGAATGGCGATGAGCCGCTATGTTGGCGGTCAAATTCCGCAGGGCTTTGACCCGGCACGCTACGGTATTCCGGCAGACATGATGGACAATCTGGACCGCGTGAGCTTGTGGAACATTGTCTGTACTGTCGATGCCTTCTTGTCATCGGGCTTCAGCCCAGCGCAGCTGCTGGAAGCGGTCAACCCGGCGCGAGTGTCGTCGACACAGGGCACAGGTATTGGTGCGATGGAGTCGCTGCGCAGTCTTTACATCGACGGTCTGCTGGGGCAACCGCGAGCCAATGACGTCCTGCAAGAGGCATTGCCAAATGTTATTGCCGCCCACGTTATGCAGTCGTATGTCGGTGGCTACGGGCAGATGATTCACCCTGTGGCAGCCTGTGCGACGGCAGCGGTGTCGGTGGAGGAGGGCGTCGACAAGATTGCCCTGGGTAAGGCAGATTTTGTTGTCGCGGGTGGCTTTGATGACCTATCCACAGAGGGAATCACAGGTTTCGGCGACATGGCCGCCACAGCTGACTCCGCCACCATGGAAAACAAAGGCATCGAGCATGAGTACTTCTCCAGGCCGAACGATCGTCGACGCGGAGGTTTTGTGGAATCGCAAGGCGGTGGCACGGTGCTGTTGGCTCGCGGAGACATCGCCCGTGACATGGGGCTCCCCGTGCTCGGTGTCGTCGCATACGCCCAGTCCTTCGCCGACGGCGCGCACACATCCATTCCGGCGCCGGGTTTGGGCGCGCTAGCGGCCGCTCAGGGCGGCGAGAAGTCTCGGTTGGCTCGCGCCCTTGCAGCACTCGATGTCACTGCGGATCAGGTCGCGGTGTTGTCCAAGCACGACACCTCGACCAATGCCAACGACCCAAATGAGTCCGAACTGCATGAACGCATTGCAGATGAACTCGGTCGCGAGCGCTCTAACCCGCTGTTGGTGGTCTCTCAGAAATCGCTGACGGGACACGCTAAGGGTGGTGCTGCAGCGTTCCAGATCATTGGTCTGACCCAGGTGTTGCGCAGCGGCATTGTGCCAGGTAATCGATCGCTGGACTGCGTCGATCCCGCATTGGCTGAGCATTCGCGTCTGGTATGGCCAACGAAGGCAGTCAATTTCGGCAATACGTTGCCGCTGAAGGCTGGCTTTGTTACCTCGCTCGGGTTCGGACATGTCTCGGCACTGGTGGCAGTCGTGCATCCGGAAGCTTTCTACCAAGCGATAGTGCAGCACGATGGCGCTGAGGCTGCGGAGCGTTGGCGGTCCGCGGCGTACAACCGCGAAGCGGCTGGTCTGCGTCGCATTGATGAGGCTATTTACGGTGGAGAAGCCCTCTACGAGCGTCCACGCGAGCGAAACCTGGCGGACGGTGGTCGGTTCGGTTCACCCGCTGCATTGGAAAAGGCAGTTCTGCTTTCCGACGGCGCCCGTCTGATCGATGGTGTCCTCCAGCCATGATTGGCGTAGACCTCGTCTATATTCCGGGCTTCGAAGAGCAGCTGAATATGCCAGGAAGTCAGTTCGCGCAGGCTGTTTTCACACCTGCGGAGCTACTGGTAGCTAGGCGCCGCGGAGCAGTCGGCGGCGCGCTGGCGCGTCACTTAGCGGGCCGCTGGGCTGCGAAGGAAGCCTTCATCAAGGCCTGGTCGCAGACCCTCTTCGGCAGCCAACCGCCGATTGCGCGCGATCAGCTGGACTGGCGGGAAATAGAGGTGCAGCCGGATGCCTACGGTCGCGTGAGCATCAGTCTCCACGGTGCTGTGAGCCGCCATTTCCACGATCAGGAGTGGCAGCTGGGGCCGTCGTTAAGCATCTCGCACGACGGCGACTACGCAATCGCCGTCGTACGCCTGGACTAGTCCGGCACCGCGCTAATCGACGGACTTCTGACGGCGACCGACCAGGATGCCGGCACCGAAGATTAGCGCGCCCAGGATTGCGCCGGTTCCGGCGACTGCGGCGGTTTGGAGCGGGGAGTTGGTCGCGGCCTGCTGAGTCTGCACATCAACTTCGTCGAGGCCATTGCCGGAAGCGTTGGACTTTGCGGAAACCTTGCCAGATGCCTTGGAGGAGCCGCTGGCCTTGGACTCTCCGGTCTTGGAGGCACCGGTCTTCACAGCTTCTTCGCGTTCCTTGGCGGAGCCGCCGACGCTGAGGTCCGTGGCCGTGTCCTGGCTGCGGTCGGAGGAACCGTGAGCAGCAAAGGTGTAGAGCGCGCAGTCATTTTCGACGCAGTTGGCGGCCGAGGTGACGGCCTCGACATTGAGCGTTGTAGAGAAGCTGCCGTCGGAGGACATCTGGGAGGTGCGCACAAACTCAGCGGCGGAGAAAGCATCAGCGTTGGTGGTGGAGAACTTGTTCTTCTCAGCCACTGCGACGTAGATGCCGTTGCCGCTGGTCTTGAATCCGCTGCCGGAGACAGTAATTGCGGTGCTGCCCGATGGGTTCAGTTCCGTGGTGGAGAGGCTTACCGACGGGGTGCCGGTCGAGGAGCTGCTGCCGTTGGAGCTGCTGGAGCCACTGGAAGCGCTGGTGCTACTCGTTCCACTAGACCCTGTGCTGCCACTGGTGCCGGAGCTTGCGCTGCCTGCGGACTGTGAGGAGCCACCGCCGGAGGGCAGGGTAGCGTCCTGCTTGGCAGCTCCGCCGGCAAACGATACCGCGGTCGCCGTGTCCTGGCTGCGGTCGGAAGAACCGTGAGCAGCAATGGTGTAGACCGAGCAAGCGTTCTGCATGCAGTCTGCCGTGCCGAACTTCGCGCTGACCGGAAGATCCACGCTGAAGCTGCCGTCGGACTTCAAGTTGCCGCGAGAGGTAGACACAAACTGGGTATCCGGGCCGAAGGAATCGGCGTTGGTCACATCCATCTGGTCATTTTGCGCGATACCGACGTAGATGCCCGGTCCAGAGGTCTTGAATCCCTTGCCTTCAACTCGAATGGTGTCGCCGCTCGGGTTCAAGTCTGAGGTCTTGGACAGGCTCACCGATGCGTTACCCCGTGACTGCGACGGTGACTGCGAGCCCGACTGTGACTGGGAGCCCGAACCAGTGCTCTGGCCACCGCTCGGTGCCGCGCTGGTGGAACCCTGTGATTGAGCAGCCTGGGAAGTAGCACCCGCCTTGAAGGTGATGGGGACCCACTGGTCATTGCTGCGGTCAGAAAGATTAGGGAACGCAGTAAAGGAGGCTACGTAGCACTGGGTGGAGGTGCAGTCGACATCGCCAAAGCTGGTCGCGACCTTCATCTCCTGCGTAAAACTTCCGTCAGCGCCGACTGTCACCTTGGCCGCTTCGCCGTAGGTCGAAGGGTAGCCCGACTTTGGCTTCTCGATTGTCTGGGCCAGGTAAATATTTGCGTTAGCGGGGTAGCCGACTCCCTTGATGGTCACGGTGGCGCCGTCGGACAGATCGGTGGCAGGGGTCACAGAGAGCTGGCGCTCAGACTGATCGGTGCTGCCGCCGAGAAGGTCGCCGATGCCGGGGAGCGAACCGCCGAGCTGTCCAATCGATGGCAGTGACTGTGCCGATGCGGGGACTGCGGGTAAAAATCCCGTACTCACTACGATTGCCGAAGCTAAAACAATAGAGCGGGGAAGCAGGCTCCGTCGGAAAGCGCCCTGCGTCGTGGACATGTGAACCTCTGATTCTGTTTGGGAGTTCCGGCGCAGGCGCGGCGAAAAACAGGGAACCCCACCGCGCTGACCAGAGTAAAGCGTAAACTAAGGCAAGCCTACCCTCCGCGTATTGATAAGGGCAATAAATGCCCCTGCCGAGGTGGGCGAGGGGTGCTCTCTAGTCTGCGGCCTCCGCGACGCTCATGAGATAAGAGATTGTCATGCGTTTGATTTCCTGCACCGTCAGCTCGTAATGAGCTTCCCGCTCAGCATCGCTTCCCGGATGGTCCACCGCATAATTCAGCAGGGCGTACGTGGCGTTAATCATGAGGTCGGAGATGAAGTTCAGTTCCGCATCGCTTGACGACGGCACCAGCGGGCGCAGCACCTTTGAAATCTCGGTGACCAGGCGTGACTTCGTATCTTCTGCGGTTGCGCGTGTGGCGGGCGTTGATTGAACAGCCAGCCATACGGCTCTTCTGGAAACGTCCTCGCGCCAGAGTTTTGCCAGGTGATCGATGAACTCCGAGAGAAACTCCGGCCATTTCAAGGTGGGGACTGTTTCGCCGAAGCGTGAGACTTCCTCGATGACGGCCTCGGTGTCCTGACGGTCGAGCTCGCAGATCATCACATACTTGTTTGCGAAGAATTGGTAGAGCGTGCCAATGGGGATATCTGCGATGCGAGCGACTTCGTCGAAAGTGAAAGACTCAAACCCGTGCTCGATGAGCACTGTGCGTGCCGAGCTGAGCATGCGTGCGTACCGCTCTCGGCTGCGTTGCTGAGCCGGAGTGCGACGGGGACGAAGAATATTCGGTGCGTCCTGGGATTGAGTCACTACTACGAAACCGTCTAATCGGGATGATGTGGGAGGAGAGTTTGGGGCCAGGGTCAAAGTAGGCCTTGCGGCTAGTTAGCTTTCGGAAGCCTGTGATTCCACGCCCAAGTCACGCAGTACGCGCTGGACGTGCCCCTTGGCGCGAACGTTGTACCAGGCCTTTTCAATTTCTCCTTCGGCATTAACCAGGAAAGTCGAGCGGATGACGCCCTGGACAATCTTGCCGTAGTTCTTCTTCTCGCCGAAAGCGCCGAATGCGGTCATGGTTTCCTTGTCCGGATCGGACAGAAGGGTGAAGTTTAAGCCGTGGTCCTCGCGGAACTTTGCGAGTTTCGCCGGCTTGTCCGGAGAAATACCTACGACAGGAATGCCGGCATCGTTCAGGGCAGCGGATTCATCGCGGAAGTCGCATGCCTCAGTGGTGCAACCTGGGGTGTTGGCCCGCGGGTAGAAGTAAATCAGCACGGGCTTGCCCGCGTAGTCCGACAGAGAAACCTGCTCTTCGGCGTCGTTGAGAAGAGTAAACGCTGGGGCAGGGTCGCCAGCTTCCAGACGGATGTTGTTCTGGCCGTATTCTTTGTCGCTGGAGGAAGAAGTAGTCATGGCTTCATCGTATCGACTCTGGAGCGGTGCGTGTCGACTCTGAAGCAATGCGTTGAGTTTTTCCCCGTGCTCGCCCACGTTGCTGTAGTGGAAGTGTTAGTCTTTTAGGCGAACAATCACTTTAGATATTCAACTTTTTAGGGAGTTTACGTGGCTCGCAGCATTGAAGATATCCAGCGCGATATTGAGCGTAACCGTAACCAGCTCGCCCGTACTCTGGATGAGCTAACCGTGCGAACGAATCCGAAGAACGTTGCGGATGACGCAAAGACCCGTGTTTTCGATGCTCTGAATGAGCCGAAGGTGCAGGCAGCACTGGGCGTCGTTGCCGCACTTGTTGTTGGTGGCATCGCAATGGGCATTCGTCGCAACCGCAATCGCAGCAAGGAAATTGACCGCATTCGCGAGATGATTGAGACTGCTGCTAAATAGTTTTTCGGTAATTAGCGCACGCGCTTCGGGTGGTTGCCTGGGGTCGTGCGCTTTTGCGTATCTAACCCTTGTTTGAGTCAGGCGTGGGGTGCGAGCGAGGGTTGCAAGTTGGGGGTTAAGTAGCAAAAAGTGTGTCTGACTTTCAGCATTACTGCTGATTAGGCTGGGTAAATCGGGCGGATATAAGCATCAAGACCTTATATCCGCCCGATTAGTGTTCAATCCACCGGAATGGCACCCGCATGTGCTAATCGGGGGTTGGTGTGCTTTCCGGGTGAGTAAAAACAGACCACGATGCCCGATATGCGCTGGGCAAATGAAGAAAAACGGAACCACTTCTAAAGGCACAACCAGGTGGCGATGCAAGGACCCGAACTGCGGCAGTTCCACGACACGAACCCGCACCGACCGCACGCAGACCCGCGACTTTAAAGCCTTCGTCTCTTATGCCACCTCCACAGCAACGTTGTCTGAACTCGCCCAGCAACAAGGGGTAAGCCGTTGGACACTTGACCGCCGATTCAAACCGTTCTGGCTCATCGACATCCCCAACGACGGTGACCCACAGCGCATCTACGACCAGATCTTCATCGACGGTACCTACACCGCCGCCGGATGCTTGCTCGTCGCAGCCAGCCACGACCACGTCATCGCATGGCACTGGACCAAACACGAAACCGCCCACGCCTACACGCAGCTACTCCGCAAAATCGCTGAGCCGCTCTGCGTCGTCCTCGACGGCGGACAAGGCGCACTTACTGCGATTAAAGCCTGCTGGCCGAACGCGATAATCCAACGATGCCTCGTCCATGCGCAACGCGTCATCCGCCGCTACACCACATCACGACCACGCACCGACGCCGGCAAAGCCATCTACGCCCTGGCGTTGAAACTGACCCGTATCACCACACTCGACCAGGCACGGGAGTGGACGCTGCGTCTGCACGACTTCGGACAGGTATTCAAAGCATTCCTCAACGAGAAAACGCCCGTGTCAAAAGAGCGCCGCACACTCAACAACCAGTGGGAATGGACCCATCTGCGAGTTCGCAAGGCATACAACTCCCTGCTGCACCTCTCACGGAAAGGATGGCTGTTTACCTACCTGCAGCCACCACCGAATGCGCTTGAGCCTCAACGCTGGGCTTCAACGACAAACAGTCTGGAAGGCGGCATCAACGCCGGGCTCAAACGCATCGCCGACGCGCATCGCGGCAGGTCCGGGGAACGCCAACGAAAAATGCTCGAGTGGTACCTGCACTCGAAAACGCAACTGCCTGACGACCCATTAAAGATCGCCAGGCAGTGCAATTTCGGCCAAGATCAACTCGCCAAAGTCAACGATCTTGTCGAAGAAGACCACAACAAAGCCGACCATGAAACAGGCCGACCAGCCTTCTACGACAACGCTATCCCAACCGAGTACGAACACTCGATAGGAATCAGAAAAGGCCCCATGAAGTAACAAACGGTGTGCCCGCCCCGCAACACGCCGAGCGGACACACTTTTTGCTACTTAACCC